>JARDZR010000073.1 GCA_029240715.1 Gammaproteobacteria bacterium | reverse complement strand
TTTGCCCTGGTTTTAGTCGGTGCCTTTTTTGTGGCAAGCATTGCTACTACTTGGGCGGGAGTGATTGCCCCTAATAACATCAGAAAAATTCAAACTTGGGACTATGCTGCTGATAAGCAAATTCATTTAAAACAAGGCGATGAAATGGGCTATTTTCAGTTTGGCTCAACCGTCATTATGTTGCTTCCAAAAGGCATGGCAAACTGGCGACCTGAGTTAAAAGCCGACCAGTTTGTAAAATTGGGACAGGTATTAGGCTCTTTAAGCTCAACCTCAACTTTAGAGACATAGAGCTCAAACATTAATTAAATTTGATCTAAAGAAAAGGCCATGACTTCACTAATATGAGTGGCGCTTAAGGCTAGCATAATGAGCCTATCAATACCTAAAGCTACGCCGGCACACTCGGGAAAACCTGCCTCTATTGCTGCTAACAGCTTATCATCCACCGGAACAGCTTTTAGGTTTTCTGCTTTACGCTTGGCTAAATCCATTTGGAATCGCTGCTTTTGAGTAGCGGCATCTTGCAGCTCATAATAACCGTTGGCAAGCTCTATGCCTTTTACATAGACTTCAAATCTTGCGGCAACATTATCGCCGTCAACCGTTCTGGTTCTGGCCAAAGCTGCTTGAGAAGCTGGGAAGTCGGTAATGACAACCGGTGCTTCATTGCCTAATTCAGGTTCGATGACATCTGACATTAATAGCTGCAAATAACTATCTTTATTTGGAATAAGGCCTTTTATTTCGCCCATTCTATCTAAGCATATGGCTTGCAATAACCTCATCTCGGCTTTGTGAGGGTTAATCCCCAAGTGCTCTTCAAAAGCTTGTTTATAGCTAAGTCTTTGCATAGACTTGCTTTTTAACACAAGTTTTAATAGCTCATCTATTTCATTGATTAATTGAGCATCATCAAAAGCAGTCCGATACCATTCCAGCATGGTAAATTCAGGATTGTGCAATTTGCCGCATTCATCATCCCGAAAAGCCTTGCCCAAATAGTAAATAGAGCCGGAACCTGCGGCCAATAACCTTTTCATGGCATACTCAGGCGAGGTTTGCATATATAGGGTTTTGTTGGGAAAAACTGAACACTGGGTTTCAAGTGCTGTTAAAAATGGATCGGTGACTGGAGCAGAAGCCAAAATCGGAGTTTCAACTTCATATACTTCTCTTTTATGAAAAAACTCACGTATATCGCGTAAAATGGCAGCCCTGGCCTTAAGGTTTTCTATAGAGGCTGTCGGCTGCCAATTCATCATTTCCTATTTTTTCACTCGGGACAGATATTCACCGGTGCGAGTATCTACTTTAATAATTTCATCGATTTGCACGAATAATGGCACACGCACTACCGCTCCCGTTTCCAGAGTGGCAGGCTTACCACCGCCGCCTGAAGTATCCCCTTTTACACCAGGATCGGTATCAGCCACGCGAAGCTCAACAAAGTTAGGAGGAGAAATCGACAAGGTTTCACCGTTCCACAACATTAAGGTGCACATGTCCTGTTCTTTCAACCAAAGCTTGGTGTCGCCTATCCCGCCTTCAGAAATTTGATACTGCTCAAAGCTTTCTGGCTGCATAAAGTGCCAGTATTCTCCATCATAGTACAGATATTGCACTTCTAAATCAGCAATATCAGCGCCTTCCAAGGTATCACCTGACTTAAAGGTTTTCTCAATCACTCGATTGGTTTTTAAGTTACGCATTTTAACTCTGTTAAAAGCCTGGCCTTTACCCGGCTTAACATATTCGTTATCGACGATACTGTATGGCTGACCGTCCATAATGACTTTCACGCCGCTTTTGAAATCATTGGTACTAAATACTGACATGGTTATTTTCTCCTAATCAAACTGGTCGCATATGCGGGAATAATATCACATCTCGGATAGAAGGCGAGTCTGTAAACAGCATTACTAAACGATCTATGCCTATGCCCTCTCCCGCTGTTGGCGGCAATCCATATTCTAATGACTGCACGTAATCGGCATCGTAGAACATTGCCTCTTCATCGCCGGCGTCTTTCGCTGCAACTTGGGCTTTAAAGCGTTCCGCCTGGTCTTCAGCATCATTAAGCTCAGAAAAACCATTGGCTACTTCCCTTCCCCCCACAAAAAACTCAAAACGGTCTGTGACAAACGGGTTATCGTCATTGCGGCGCGCAAGAGGCGAAACTTCTGCCGGATATTCGGTAATAAAAGTAGGCTGGAACAATTTATGCTCCACCAACTCTTCAAAAATGAGAATTTGAACTTTGCCTAAACCAGCACCTGGCTCAACTTCCAAATTGAATCTTTTAGCAACTGCTTTAGCCTGAGCCAAATCCAGCAGCTCTTCCTTTTTAATAGAAGGCTCAAAATGCACAACAGAATCGATGACAGTCATTCTGGCAAAAGGCTTGGCCAGATCAATCTCATGACCTTGATAATGCAAGACGGTGCCACCCAGAGCATCCAAGGCTAACTTCCTTAAAAGCTCTTCAGTCAAATCCATCAAATCTTTATAATCCGCATAAGCCTGATAAAACTCAATCATGGTAAATTCAGGGTTATGGCGAGTGGAAAGCCCTTCGTTTCTAAAATTGCGGTTAATCTCAAACACTCTTTCAAAACCGCCTACCACCAATCTTTTTAGAAATAGCTCTGGAGCAATTCTTAAATACATCGGCAAATCTAAAGCATGATGGTGAGTGACAAATGGCTTAGCTGCTGCACCACCTGGAATCACTTGCAGCATAGGGGTTTCTACTTCCATATAATGCCGGTTAAGTAAAAACTGTCTGATTCCCTCAACAATTTTAGCGCGGATTTCAAATACTCTTCTGCTTTCTGGATTCATAATTAAATCCAAATAGCGTTGGCGATAGCGCGCCTCTGTATCCGTTAAGCCATGAAATTTGTCGGGCAGTGGTCGTAAAGCTTTGGTTAGCAATACAACTGCGCTAGCATGAACCGTCAGCTCACCGGTTTGAGTTTTAAATAAATGACCTTCAATTCCGATGATATCGCCCAAGTCCCAATGCTTGAAACTTTCATATACATTTTCTGGCAGTTCTTCTTTACGTAAATAAGCCTGGATTCTGCCAGACATATCTTGAATAGTCACAAAGCTGGCCTTACCCATAACCCGGCGCAGCATGATACGCCCCGCCACTTTGACATGGACTTTTTTGGTTTCGAGCTCTTCTTTGCTTAAATGCGCATAATTTTTCTGTAAATCCCCAGCTAACTCATCACGTCTGAAATCATTGGGGAATGCGGTCTTCTGCGAATCTCTCAGCTGCTGTAATTTTTCTTTGCGCAGCGCAATCTGCGCATTTTCATCTAACTGTTCAATATTTGGGGTTGCTTCAGCCATGCTCTAAACCTAATTGGTAAAAGCGATATTTTAGCGCGAGTTTTATCAGCTGTCAGCTATTAGTTAAAAACACTTCATTGTTCGCTAGTTTATATCATAGTCTAGTAATTCGGCTGCTTTTAGTTTAATTTAACTGGCAAGCAGAATATAGGAAATAGGTTATGGATGACGCAACTGTAATGCTTAATAATTTACTGGTACTTTTTAATCAGCTTTCCAAGGTTTTTGATTTAAGTAAAGTCCCGGATCAGGTAAAGATCTTTACCAGGAATTGTGATCATTTATATCGCAATCCGCATATCAACAGCCAAGCCAAGCTTAGCCAAGTCTCATCATGGCTTGCTGATGAAAGTTTAAAAAGGCTATGCCTAGATATTGATGAGCTTAAGCTCATTTATACCTTTCTGACTGTCGACCATGAGATTGCTGTCTTTTATTTTACCCGTAAAGAGCCTCTTGAATGGTTAAAAGCGTCAGCAATATGCATCCATAGGCAAAATGCTGATGACTTTAGACTGCTCGTAGAAAAATTAGCATCATTACCAGAATATTTAGACCTATTTTGTTATTTATTAACCGCATTTTGTGACCGCCCCAGTGTAGAAAATTTTGCAAATGCACTGCAGGAAAATCTGCTTCACATCACAACAAAAACCAATAATATAGTTGTAGTAAAATCTTTGAGCGAGGCCTTGAACATTGAAGCTTTAGCCAAAGCTAAGGATATCAATGGCAATACTCCGCTCCATCTGGCAATAGCGAAAAAATATTTGCCTATAGTTGAAATCCTATTGCCTTATTTCAGCTTACAAGATTTATCTGAGCCCAATAGGGCAGGCTTAAGCTTAATTGACGCTCTATTGGAAAACTTTCCTGAACAGTTCAAAGATTTAATCAAACTGATCAGAACGCCCCCTGAAAGCTCAATTAAAAACAGCCATGTTTTACTTGGCCCCGTCGGATCTACCGCTCCACCGAAAACTGAGAAACATTGTTGCATTAGTTAATTAAAGCCCTGCTTTTAAACTGGCCTCAATAAACCTATCCAGGTCCCCATCCAATACGGCTTGGGTGTTAGAGTTTTCTATTCCAGTTCTTAAATCTTTGATTCTGGACTGGTCTAATACATAAGATCTAATTTGACTGCCCCAGCCTATTTCAGATTTAGACTCTTCTAAAGCTTGTTTGGCAGCATTGCGTTTTTGCATCTCCATTTCATACAGCTTTGCGCGCAGCTGTTTCATAGCGCTGTCTTTGTTGGCATGTTGAGAACGCTGGTTTTGACACTGCACTACAATACCTGACGGCTCATGGGTAATTCTGACGGCAGAATCGGTCCTGTTCACATGCTGCCCTCCCGCTCCTGACGCTCGATAAGTATCAATACGTAAATCAGCAGGGTTAATTTCAATATCAATATTGTCATCTACTTCAGGAGAAACAAATACAGAGGCAAATGAAGTATGTCGGCGATTTCCTGAATCAAAAGGGGATTTGCGTACCAAACGGTGGACGCCGGTTTCAGTCCTTAACCAACCAAATGCATAAGGGCCTGCAAAATGCACAGTAGCACTTTTAATTCCAGCCACCTCTCCTGCTGAAGCCTCAATTAATTCCACCTGAAAACCATGCGCCTCGCCCCATCTTAGATACATGCGAAGCAACATTTCAGCCCAATCTTGGGCTTCAGTTCCACCTGAGCCTGATTGAATATCTAAATAGGCGTTATTTGCATCCATTTCACCAGAGAACATCCGGCGAAATTCGAGCTCAGCTAATTTTTGTTCAAGCCGCTCTAAGTCCTGCCGCAAATTTGCAATCAAGCCTTCATCTTGCTCGGCAACAGCCAATTCCAGCATGTCACTGATATCAAACAAGCCCTGGCTCAAGGAATCAATGGTATGAACTATCAACTCTAGCGCAGCTCTTTCCTTGCCAAGCTCTTGGGCCTTTTCAGGTTGGGTCCATATTTCAGGCAATGCCAGCTCACGGTTGACTTCGATTAAACGTTCCGACTTATTTTGGTAGTCAAAGATACCCCCGAAGTTCATCGACTCGATTTTTCATATCCTGAATCTTTACTAGCAGAGCATTCGTTTCTAACATTTTAGCAACCCCAATTATTTCAAACAGTATATAATACTTTTAATTTGTCATTTAACCAAGGCGTCCGCAGGCCCAGGACGAGCGGGACCCTAATCCGAGCATCCTGAGGCCATAGCAGCATTATGCTAAGCAGTCGAGAACCAAGGGCT
>JARDZR010000072.1 GCA_029240715.1 Gammaproteobacteria bacterium | reverse complement strand
TCAATATTGTAAGCAGGCCTTTTCTTTAAGTTTTGTTAATTATATAGAATTTGCCCGCCATCATTTAGAGCAAGTCAGAGCAAAAACCAAGCTTCCAGCAGAACCTCATGTCATTGATATGAACGCTCCTTTTGAATATCGTCCTGATCATTTTGACGGAAAGCAGGCAGTTTTATTGGTGCATGGCTTTATTGCCAGCCCCTATGTTATGCGAGCGCTGGGTAAATATTTTGCTGAAAAAGGCTATTTAGTCAGAGCTATTTTATTGCCGGGCCATGGCTGCTCACCCGGCGAGTTGCTCAATGCCAAACTTGAACACTGGCAACAGGCGGTCAGCTATGGAATGGAATCTTTGCTTAAGGAAGCCGAGGAAGTCCATATTTGCGGCTTTTCTTTAGGAGCCACCTTAGCCAATTTGGCAAGCTACCACTACCATAGCAAAAGCTTAATTCAGATCGCCCCGGCTTTTGGCATTAGCCGCTTATCCGCTTTTCTGCCGACTATTACCAATATCCAACTTTCAAGACTGCTGCCTTTTCTGCAATGGAGCACCGTTTCCCTGGAAAATAATTTGGCCGCTTATACTGCCTTTCCTTTGCACGGCGCGGCCCAGGTTTATCTTGCCATTCGATCTTTGAGGAAATTGCTCAGTGAGCACAGTATAAAAGCACCCAGCTTCATCGCCGCCAGCCAAGAAGATGCTACGGTTAAAATTGCTGCCACTCTTCAATTTCTTGCAAATGATCAGCATAGTTCAAGCAGAATGAGGCTTTATAGTGCTAAAGACTTAGCAACCAAGGATTCCAGGATTGAGCTAGTGAATAGCAGGCAATTTTCTTCAAAAGTCCTAGACATTTCACATATTGCCATGCCAATTGCTCCAGATGATGACTATTTTGGTCAGCATGGCAGTTATTACGGAGAAGACCAATCCGCCTATTATTTTGGCGAGTTAAACCATAAAAACCTGATTCACCGGCCTTTTAAACGCCTGACTTACAACCCTGACTTTTATGGTATGCTTGAGCAAATTGATGAATTTTTAGCTCAAATAAATAACCCCTCAGCTGAGGGGTTATCAATGCATCCCGGAAAAGGAAATGATTAAACTCGTTTAGAGCGGCCTCCAAAGACTCCGCCAACCGCAGCTGCAACGCCTCCCAGCAGTAGAATAATAAAGCCTACGATGGCGACAGTTCCCATCACATTACCAGCTTGTTCTGTGGCTTCCTCTGCTTTTTGTTGAGCTTGGTTATAAGTCTGTTGCCATTGCTGTACGGTATTTTGTGCTTGGCTTTGGCTCATATTGGTGTATTTGGTTAAAAGCCCAACCACTTGTTGCTGGGCCTGTTGTTGATCCTGGCTATTATCCGCATTGAGCCATTGGCCAATCGCTTGGTTGAACTGCTGAGTCACTTGCTGAACTGAATTACCGCTTTTCTTAATATTAGAAGCAGCTTCATCAATCAGCTCTTTTGATTGTGAAGTCACCTGGCTCAAGGGGCTTGGCATGTCGCTGCTGGCCATTTGAACCATAGGCGCGGCTGAAGCTGCTTGAGTGGCTGCCGATAAACCTCCGCTAAGAAGGTTCCCTGCTCCGCTGATAATCATTCCAAGCGAAGACCCTACAAAGAACAGCCCAAGCACCGTTGATAAGCTCCAGGCAGTTAATGCGTTTAATATACTATCTGTTCTGTTGCTAATATTGGATAAGCGCACAGTTACCCAACCGCCTATAAACATAGCGATGGCCCCGCTAAGGGTCCACCAGATTACTGAGCCTGCGCCAATATTTGTTAGGGTATCAGGATCTAGCTCTAACGCTGTCAGACCAATCCCCAAACCCAACATATTGAGCAAAACACCCGCTACCGTTGCGATAAACACTCCCGCAAAAATAGCATTCCAACGGACTCTACTAGTCTTTGATACATCAGGATAATTACCGTTCATATTAAGCTCCTTCATGGTTTTGACGTTGTCATTACATAAAAAGCCGAGAAAATAAATAGATATGGTAAATCTGCAAATCTATTACCAAACTAAGGAATTTATCCCAAGAAGTCAACGCCAGTACATATGACAGATTTTCTTAGTGGCTTTGTCACTTTAGAAAATCGTCATCCTGTGGCATTGACCAAGAGTCAATGAACACGGGATCCATAATAAAACGGAGAACCTGGATTCCGGATCTCACTACGTTCGTCCAGAATGACATTATGGGAGTCGAATAAATACATAATACAAACTAAAAAATGCCATACAGATCAAAATTAAACCGCCTGCAATATTGAGCCAATGAATAATCGATGAAGGCAAGCGATGTTTGGTCACATGCAAAAAGCTGTTTAATGCTACTTCCCAGCTTAATGTTCCCAATATCACACCAAAGGTCATCCATGCTAAAGCATGAGGCGCAGCTCTAGCCATTAAAGCCACTTGGCTGCTGATCGAAGTCCAAAAAATAATAGTAAAAGGACTGCTCATAGTGAGCATGTAGCTCTCAAGAGCATGGCGCCACAGCTTTCTAGAATAGTCCGCAGCTTGCAAAGAAGCCTGCTGAGGCTTAGCCCTTAGAGCCTTAATGCCAAACCAAATCAGTAAAAGTGCCCCTATCACTGCTACAGACTTAATAATATAGGGATGATTAATTATCGCTAAAGCCCCTAAAGAAAATAGCAATAAAAAAGTCGCATCAACCGCGCAGGCTCCCATACCAAATGCGAGCCCATAGCGAGTGCCGTAAGTTAAGTTACGCCTGACTATTTCTAAATTGATCGGGCCAAAGGGAATTGCGACTCCCCAGCCGATTAATAAACCGTACCAAATTAAATGCACCGAATCCTATCCAATTTCTTATGGAGTTTGGCTTACATATTCTATACCGCTACAGTGCACTTGAGCTTGAAGCTCTCTTTCAGCGGCAAAAAATGTAGTGGCTGTTTTTTCAGAGAGCAAGCTTGCCTCTGCTTTAATATAGTCATCTATAAGCCTCTCTTTTTTATAGCCCAAGGTATCATAGTTTAAACGCAAAAGACTCATATCCCACCAAATTTTAGCATTCTCATTAGAGGGCCCATAGTATTGCTCATTGTATTTCTTTTCGTATTGCTCTTCGAGTCGTTTCATTTCTTGATCAATACTAACTATTTCTTGAGCAATTTCATGCGAAAGGTTAATTTTTAAAGGCGGGCAAGGCAATTTATAAACATAAGAATAATGAGATGATTGATAAGATTCAGAATAAATATGCCCTATAAAGTCCATTTTTCCAGTAGCACAAGGATCAGTTGGGCTATATCCTACTTCTGGGAAATAAGCTAAATCATTAGCAGGCCAAGAGGTGAGTAAAGAGCCATAGCCTTCATAGGCAGAAGTTATGCCAGGTTTAAGCCTTAAATATCCGCTTGACGCTTCACGCTCTGAGTACATAACAGTAACATTTCCATTTTGCGCAGTATCCGAAGGTGCTGCTAACTGGAAAGTCAAACTAGAGCAAGCTTCAGTAACGGCAAAATCGCCAGACAATTTAATTGTTGATCCAAACTGCTTTACTTCATATTCTCTATCTTTAGCGCTTTTTGCTTGAGATACACCCGCCTGCACAGCAAGCAAACCTACAGCAGCATTCCATAGTCCACGCATAATTTTCCCTCGTTCCTTGATCAGAAAATACTAAGATATCAATCAATTTGCTAGAGTTCAAGCACCCAACCTACATATGGTGCTTTGCAACCTTGTAAATATCTGGCACATTTCTTAAGTATTCGTGATAATCCAAACCAAACCCAAATACATACTCATTAGCAACTTCTAAAGCAGTAAAATCCGCTTTTTTCAAAGCACCCTCATGCCTGGCTTCAGTTTTATCAAGCAGGACGGCGGTATAAACCTTTTTAGCCCCTCTTCCCTCGCAATACTCGATAATGGCTGAGAAAGTCAGACCGCCATCCAAAATATCATCCACAATGACAACCACTCTATCCTCGATTTCCAAAGAAGGCTCGCGTTTCCAATGCACGCTGGCCCCACCTGTGGTTTCACCGGTGTAGCGAGTGGCATGCACATAGTCCATCTGCATAGGAAAGTTTAAACGCAATGCAAGTTCACTTGTAGTAATTAATCCGCCGTTCATCACCGTTAACATAATGGGATTTTGGTCTTTTAGCTCTTTTTCCATTTCAGTAGCCATAGTGTCTAATGCTTTCATCAGCTCCTGCCTTGAAATTAGCAAGCTTGCACTTTGATAGACCTCTTTAACGTATTCCGGCGTAATCTGTTTCATTAGTTTTCCTTATCTATAATGTCTGTCATTCTGGACGAAGCTTTAGCTTCGATCCGGAATCCATATTTTGGATCCCGGGTTCGCTAAAGCGCCCCAGGATGACAATAATGTTTAAAACTTTTCTGCAACTCTATCCAGCGAGGATTGCCTTTTAAACTTTGCCAGTCACAGCTTGCTTTACTGGGTTCTAAAATTGAATTAGTTTGGCATGAAGCAGAATGCTTTAAGCCATCCAATACTTTAATCACCGAGTCGGGTTCATTGCAAAGCAACACCCTATCACAACCCGCATCTAATGCGGCTTTTATAGTATGAACGATATCGCCATACTGCTTAGCGGCCATCATGCCCAAATCGTCACTAAAAATAATGCCTCTAAAATTTAAGTGCTTTCTAAGGATTTCCTGAAGCCAGACTTTTGAAAAGCCGGCCGGGTGCTTATCAACTTGAGGGTAAATGACATGAGCAGCCATCATCCCCGCTATGCCCATTTCAGCTAATTCTTTAAACGGAATAAGGTCATTTTGTTCTATGATTGATAAAGGCCGAGGATCGGTTGCAGATTCAAGATGGGTGTCGTTAATTACTGAGCCGTGCCCTGGATAGTGCTTGCCTATTGCAGCCATGCCGGCTTGTTTCATGCCTTTTACATAAGATATAGCAAGCTTCGCTACCGCAGAAGGATTCTGATGAAAGCCTCTGTTACCAATAACTTTGCTTTGACCGTTATCAATGTCTAAAACCGGGGCAAAACTTAAATCGACCCCACAAGCTCTAAGCTCCATCGCCATAAGCTCACCCATGGCTTCAGCAAGCTCAAGTCCAAGCTTAGAATCTTGATCATACAGTTTACCTATAGCCCCGGCTGGGGGAAGTAATGTGAAGGCTGCTCGAAATCTTTGAACCCGCCCGCCCTCTTGGTCGACTGTGATCAACAACTTTGGATCGCGCAGCTCATGAATGCTTTTAGTTAAAGCGGATAGCTGTTCCGGGCTTTGATAATTGCGGGTAAATAAAATAACGCCGCTTATTAAAGGGTGCTGTAATATTTCACGCTCTTCTAAACTTAATTCATAACCGGAAATACCAACCACTAATGGGCCATTTAAAGCCATCATATTTCCTCACATAAGATTAAGATTGCGATAAAGCAGCTGTAAATAGGAAGTAGACAGGCTTGGGTCTTGACTAATGGCCTGCTGAAAATACTGCATAGCTTGGTTATTATCAGGAATTTTTAAAGCACAAAGGGCCGCATTCTGATAGGCCACTCCGGGGCTTGTAAAGCTAGGCTGAGCGATAGCTTTTAAAAAGTAGTTAATTCCATTTTGATAATCACCCGTAGTGCACAGGAAAACGCCATATCCGTTCAATACTTTAGGATCATTGGGCGCTAACTGTAAGGCTTTTAAATATTCTTGCTGGGCCTGCTTAGTTTGCCCTACTGCCTGCAAATAAAAGCCCATTGTATAATGTGCTTCAGGCAAATCAGGGGCCAGTTTGATCGCTTCAACTAAAGCGGCCTTAGCTTGTGGCATTTGCTTTTGCTGCAAATAGCCCAATGCAAGTTGTACATCAGCCTGAGCTGCTTGGGTATTTTGCTGTTGGCTGGAGCTTGGCACTGAACTACAAGCTGCTAAAGCTGTAGATAATACAATTAAAGCTGCCGCGTGGGACAAAGATTTCATTGTCGGCTTTCCTTTTGAACCTTTAATTTATACTCGTTAAATTTGGCTTGGCGACTTGTGCGGTCTTTTACTTGGCCCACTA
>JARDZR010000071.1 GCA_029240715.1 Gammaproteobacteria bacterium | reverse complement strand
GCTCTTGGCATGCTGAGCTTAAGCGCTTGCAACAAGCAAACTCAAAACGACGTTGAATGCTATGGTGTTTCTAAATATGGCCCTGAAACTGCGGTAGTGATGCCAAAAGGCATGTGTGAAAAACTAGCAGGAAGCCATGCCATCGAAATGAATGCCAATGACTACGTTGAGTGCTATGGGGTCGCTGCTGCCGGCAAAAACGATTGCGCCACTAATTCAAGTGCTTGTGGCGGTTCTGTTTCAGTCGATCGCGCTGCTACGGCATGGATAGCCTTACCACAAGGCATTTGTGAGCAACTGGCTGGCGCTAAAATGGGAGCGATAACAGCTGCTCCAAGCGATTCCAACAAAACAACCCAAAGCAAAACCACTGCCAAAAAATCCACTAAAGCCTCTTAAGTTATGGAGAAACCAGTGTGGGGTGGCGTGGGGGTGGGTCTTCGCAGCCAACACTATGCTCATATTTTGCAGCATCGCCCCCCAGTGGCTTGGTTTGAAGTATTAACTGACAACTACCTTGATCTTGCTGGCCCGCCTTTAGCAAAACTGGATAATATTCGCCAACACTATCCTATGACAATGCACGGGGTCGGCCTTTCTATTGGCGGTACTGACCCTCTTAGAATGGATTATTTACAGCAAATTAAAGCTTTAGCGCTTCGTTTAGAACCACTGTGGATTTCTGATCATTTCTGTTGGACCTCCTATCAGGGGCACCATAGTCATGAGCTATTGCCTTTGCCTTATACTAAAGAAGCAGTGAGGCATATTGTCGATAGAGTGCAGCAAGTCCAAGAGTTTTTACAAAGACCTATTATGCTGGAAAACATCTCCAGCTATCTAAGCTTTGATTGTTCAGAAATGAGCGAAGCTGAGTTTATTAACAGCATTGCCCAACAATCCGGTTGCGGTATTTTACTCGACATTAACAACATTTATGTCAACAGCCATAATCATAGCTTTAATCCCATGGACTATCTGCAAAGCATTTCAGCAAAATTCGTCAAGCAATTTCATTTGGCCGGCTATGAAAAATCCGACAAACTGTTGATTGATAATCATGGTGCCGCTATCTATCCGCAGGTATGGGAGCTTTACCGTGCCGCCGTAAAAATATTCGGGGCTCAGCCTACCGGCATTGAATGGGACAATCATGTACCAAGCTGGCAAGTATTGATGCAGGAAAGCAATAAAGCAGAGCTTATTTTGCAAAACTTTGCAAAATCGGAGGCCTTATGCGATTAGCTGAATTTCAACAAAATTTATTTGCAGAATTGCAGCAAGCAAAAACTTTATCGGAAGGCATTAAAATCTATCAAAACAGTATGCGTGCCACCTTGTTTAATAGCCTAACTAAAATTTTTCCGGCCTGTAAGCGTCTGGTAGGCGAAGATTTTTTCGCACAATTAGCCTGGGACTATATCGACCATCATCCTTCTTTTTCCCCCAACCTTAATCATTATGGCGAGAATTTTCCCGAATGGATTGAGCGCTTTAAGCCTGCTGAGCTTGCCTATTTTCCAGAATTGGCCCAACTTGAATGGCACTGGCACAAAGTTTTTTATGGCCCCAACAACACAGCGCTGGATTTTGATAAATTAAACCAGGCTATTTTAGAGCAGGGAGAAGACATTGTATTTAAGACAGCAAAAGCCTGTCGCTTGCTGAGTTTCCAGTTTTCTGTCAATAAAATCTGGCAATCCTGCCAGCCAGAGTATCAGGGCAATTTTAACTTTAGCATCAAGGGGCCATGCTATTTAGCCCTATTTCAGCTTGAGCATAAAATTAGAATGATCGAGCTTAACTTGGCAGAATGGACATTTTTAAGCTATTTATCTAAAGACTTATCTTTAGTGAATATATGCGAAAAATTGCAGGAGCTAGGCTTAAGTACTAGTCCTGCGGAATATTTACCAAAACTATGCCAACTACAATTGATTCATGTTAAAAATGAGGGAAATTTATGAAATACCATATTGTTCTACCCGCTAAAATAGTTAGGCCAGTTCTTCGCTTACTCAACCGTTTAAAGGATGTCGGAGACGTGGTAGCCCGTTTTTGGGTCGCTAAAATTTTCTTTATGTCCGGCTTAAGCAAAATCTATGACTGGGACACCACCATCGTTTTATTTAAAGACCAATATGCGGTGCCGCTTTTAAATCCTGTAGTGGCTGCTTATATCGGCACATTTGCTGAATTTTTCTTGCCTGTTGTGTTAATTTTTGGCTTGGGCGGTCGCTTCTTTATCTTCTTATTTTTTCTTTATAACGCCATGTGTGCGATTTCATTTCACTTTTTATGGACACCAGCAGGCGCATCAGGCCTTGCCGATCACATTACCTGGGGAATTTTATTAATGATGCTGATGTTCCATGGCTCCGGAAGAATTTCCTTAGACCATTTGATTCATAAACGCTGGGGCTATTTAATCCATACCGGGGATGAGTTTGGCGTAAAATAAGCGTTTTATTCTGAACTTTGAGCTTTTATCGGTCCCGACACACAATGTAGTGCGCGATGGCCTTTAAGGTGTCAGCTGCTTTACCCAAAGGTTCAAGACTGGCAATGGCAGCGTCATAAGCTGCCTTGGCTTGATTTTTAGCTTCGTCCAAGCCAAGCAGCAAGGGATAGGTCGCTTTATTCTGTCTCAAGTCTTTTTGCACGGTTTTACCCAAGGTGCCTTCTTGAGAAGTTAAATCCAAAATATCATCTTGAATTTGAAAAGCCAGGCCAATTTTTTCGGCATAGTCCAATAAAGCAGATCGCACTGTATTGTCTTCCCGCCCAGCAGCCAGATAGCCCAGTTCAACGCTGGCGCTGATTAATCTGCCTGTTTTAAGATGGTGCATATGTTGCAGTTCAGACAAGCTCAATTTTTTTCCAGTGGCATGCACATCAATTTGCTGCCCACCAGCCATGCCGTCAGCCCCACTGGCTATGCTAAGTGCCTCTAGCATTTTTAAACGAATATCTGCTTTGAAATAGGGGCTGTTATTTTGACTTAAAATTTGAAATGCCAAAGTTTGTAAAGCGTCTCCAGCTAAAATAGCCGTAGCTTCATCAAAGGCTATATGACAAGTGGGTTTGCCTCGGCGTAAATTGTCATCATCCATAGCTGGGAGGTCATCGTGAATTAAGGAAAAAGCATGAATCATTTCTACAGCACAAGCTGCAATATCCAGTTCAGGCCGCGGGGCATTTAAAGCTTCTCCGCTTGCATAAACTAACATGCCACGTAAACGCTTTCCGCCATTTAACACGCTATAGGACATAGCCTGATATAAAGCGCTTGTAGGCTTAGGACTGAGAATTTCAGTTAGCTTTGTATGTAAGCTAGCTTGGCAGCTTTCTTGAAACTTCAAAAAATCGGGAATAGCACAGCCGCTCATGAGGCTTGACTGGTCATACGATTGGTAATGACCTGAATTTTCTGTTCGGCTTCTTCCAGGGCTTTTTGGCAAGCCTGAATCAGGCTGACACCATCCTCAAAATAGCGCAGGGCTTCTTCTAGGCTTAGCTCTTGATTTTCCATAGTATGAATGGTGGACTCAAGCTTGGCTAAAGAGGCTTCAAAATCAACAGAAGATTTTTTGCTACGGGCCATAGAAGTTCTCCAATATTTGATGCCAGCATTATAAGTCATTTAAATAAAGCTTGAAAGTTGCAGATCAATATTTGCGCTATTTACTTTCTAGTTCTAGTCAAAACCTGGTTCTTACGATATTCTTATCACATTAAAAGCTTGATACGGATTAATTATTGTGATCGATGCAGAGGGCTATCGAGCAAATGTGGGTATTATTTTAATTAACAAACGAGGCAAAGTTTTCTGGGGCAAGCGTATCAGACAACGATCTTGGCAATTTCCTCAGGGTGGAATTAACGAAGGCGAAACTGCTTTGGCTGCAATGTACCGGGAGCTTTACGAAGAAGTTGGCCTTCAACCTCTAGACGTAGAAGTGATCGCAGCAACCCGCAGCTGGCTTAAATATCGCTTACCGGCTCATATGGTCCGCAAAGCCGAGGTGACCTGCATTGGCCAAAAACAAAAATGGTTTTTACTACGCCTGATAAGTGATGACGATGCGGTTTGTCTAGATTGCAGCGATGATCCTGAATTTGACCATTGGCGCTGGGTAGATTTCTGGTATCCCTTATCCCAGGTCATTGCTTTTAAACGCCATGTTTATCGTCGGGCCCTGGAAACTTTCTTCCCTATCGTAAAAAGCTTGTCAGCAAAAATCTCCTAAATAGCTATACTCAAATGAACATATAGCAAAGGAGTGAAATATGCCTAGAGTAAGAGTCAAGCCAAATTTAAATGATCCCGATGCCTCTCCTACCATAACATTTGACGATGATAAGGCGAGTCTCTCTAGCAGGGGCACGATGAGCACAGTCCAAGATGTTATATTTGGTGATAGGAGATCAGAAACATCCACTCCTATAGCAATTGCCATAAGAGCCAGGCAACTTGATTCAAATAGAAGCAATAAACCGATTTATCTTCTTGGCGCTTTATCAGCAACAGGTTTAATACTGGCCCTGTTATCTGCCGTTGAATACTTTAGAGAAGAAGTTGATATTGTGCCCCCTTTTGACAATAAAGATTCCGCTGACACAGCTTGCGGCATAGCTTTTGGTGCAGGCCTGAGCATAGGATCATTTATAGGCTGTTATTTGCTTTTTAAAAATTTCCAAAAAGAGCAGGCAGAAAGCCCAAAAGCCATACAAGATGTTTATGGGACATTTACTCAACCAAATTAGGGGAGAGCCATCGCTTGGCTTCCTCTAAGCTCATACCTTTTCTCTTGGCATAGTCCTGTAATTGCTCCAGGTTAATTTTACCCAAGCCAAAGTAGTGGGCCTTAGGATGCGCAAAATAAAGCCCGCTTACCGAAGCTGCCGGCCACATTGCCAAACTATCAGTTAGCTTTATGCCAATTTGGTTTTCAACATTCAGTAATGTAAATAAAGTGGGCTTTTCAGTATGGTCAGGGCAAGCTGGATAACCATGAGCTGGCCTTATTCCTTGGTATTTCATTTTAATCAACTCTTCATTACTGAAATGCTCATCCTTAGCATAGGCCCAATATTCTTTTCTGATTTTTTCATGCAAATGCTCAGCAAAAGCCTCTGCCAACCGATCGGCCAAAGCCTTGGTCATAATAGAAGCATAGTCATTGTGCTCGGCTTCATATTGCTTAAGCAAAGGTTCAATATCAAAACCTGCACTTACCGCAAAGGCCCCGATATAATCAGGAATACCTTTGGGCGCAATAAAATCAGCAAGACTTACATAAGCCCCGGGCCTTTTAGTTTGCTGGCGTAAATTGCAAAATCTCGCGATGACTTGTTTTCTGGATTCATCAGAGTAAAGCTCAATGTCATCTTCGTTGACTGTATTAGCGGGGAACAGGCCCATTATACCATGGGCTTTTAGGCGTCTTTCTTTAACAAGTTTTTCCAAATACTTCAAAGCATCTTGATAGACTTTACTCGCTTCAGGCCCTATTACTTTATCTTCTAAAATTTTAGGGAAACTACCGGCAAGCTCCCAGGTTTGGAAAAAGGGGGTCCAGTCAATTCTTTCAACTAATTTAACCAAATCATAGTTTTTAAATGCTTTAATTCCCAAAAATTTAGGCGGACAAGGCGGTTCATTGTGCCAGTCGATTTTAAACTTGTTGGCCCTTGCCTCACTTAAACTGACAAATTCTAT
>JARDZR010000070.1 GCA_029240715.1 Gammaproteobacteria bacterium | reverse complement strand
AATTCTAATAGCTGACTGAATGGCTACTTTAGAAGCCCCAGCCTGCTCTAAGGCCTTAACATGCGAGTCAATACACATGCCACAACCGTTGATGGCTGAAACTGCCAATGAGCATAACTCAAAATCCAGCTTGTCCACGCCTGGATTCCCTATGACATTCATTCTCAGCTTTGCCGGCATAGCAGCATAGCTTTTATCGCTAACAAGATGCACAAAGCGATAGTAAATATTGTTCATTGCCATAATGCTGGCCGCGGCTTTTGCTGCTTCTATCTGAACTTCAGATAATATAGCTTCAGCTAAAATAGCTTCGATCAGACTTTTATTTTTAATATTGTAAGCGCAGGCCAATGCAATGCTATAAATTTGGGGCATGGAAAGCTCAGGCGCTCCTTCTTCAGTTAATACGGCTAAGTTTAATTTAATGTCTTTAGCGGCTGCAGGCAGCTGCTCCTTTAAAGTTTGGATATTCATAATATTTTCCTTAATTTGGATTGCTATCAGTTCAATCAAAGCTGCAGTGCAATGCATTAAGCTGCCGTTATGGTTTCTTGGCCTTTTTGCCAGTTACACGGACAGAGCTCATCGGTCTGCAATGCATCTAACACCCGCAAAACCTCTTTGCTATTTCGGCCCACGTTTAAATCAGTAACCATGGCAAAACGGATAATACCTTCCGGATCCACTATATAGGTTGCTCGCATAGCCACCCCTTCGTTTTTATCCAAAATCCCAAGGTTGCTTGTTAGCTCTCGCTTAATGTCTGACAGCATAGGAAAAGGCAGGTCTTTTAATTCTTCTTTATGCTGACGCCAAGCTAAATGAACAAATTCTGAGTCGATACTGGCACCCAATACTTGTGCATCTCGATCTTTGAATTCTGAATTTAATTTACCAAATTCAGCAATTTCAGTGGGACAGACAAAGGTAAAATCTTTGGGCCAAAAAAATACTACTAACCATTTTCCTGGATAGCTTTTTGCATGAATATCACTAAAAGCCTGAGCTAAATCACTGGAAACAGTCGCTTTTAAGTTAAACTCCGGAAATTTATCGCCAATCGTCAACATTATATTCTCCTTCAGTTGGGTGTTGATAAAGTCAGCATATCCCAGCCAAATGCATAAATGAATTCGATTGATTTTATAGGGTTGATAAATATTATTTATTAATTGGATGCCGCAGGATAATTTTTGCTGTAGACATAACCGCCGGCAGCTCCGGCAGAAGCCCCAACAATAACAGGAACGCAAGCAGTTAAAGCCTGAGCCAATAGCACTAACAGTCCACAATATAAAATAGCTTTTAACTTCATATCTTCTTCCTTAAATCTTTATTCAAGTATAAAAGCCTAAATTAAATTTGCAATATTATGTGGCCTAAGACTTAATCCGCAAAGCTGTCGCTAAACTTCTAAATTGCGGACGGCTTATTTCCCAGGAAAATATAAGGCATTTTAGCAAGCTGGCATTCTGGCCCTTGGCATGAAGACAGATAAGCAATCCGCTTACCACGGTATCCGGCATAATTTTCAAGCGCTGCCGGCTTCCACTATAGGTCTTGGCCCAAAAGCCTTCTGTTTCCAAGCTGCCAATTTCAATTAAACTATTGGCACAACGCCGGCTGGCATAAAATAAAGATCTGCATAAACTAATAATAATTGCCAAGAGTAAAACCAGTTTGAGAATAAATAATAAGGGCAAAAAAAAGACAATGAATATTGCCATGGTATGGCCTACTGCCATTAGCATAATCAGAAAACCTGAAGCTTTTAGCTTAATGCTCTGCACTGGCATTTTTCAGCAAGATGTCTACCATTTTGGCAAATTTAGCTGAAGGCTCGCGCTTTATTAGCCAGTTATAAAGTTCCTGGTCATTACAACTTAGCAGTTCTTCAAACATATGCTGCTCGGCCTCAGGCGCTTTTGCGTAAAATTGGTCCATATAGTTTTCAAATATCAGGTCCAACTCTAACATGCCTCGACGGCATGCCCAGCGTAATTTAGCGAATTTGATAGAGTCCATATATGTCCTGCTCATTTTTTATACTCATTCTACCATGATAAAGGTTTATGGTAAAATAAAACTTTGATTAGGGATAGCATATGTCTGTTATTGCCATAGCACTTGAAAAAACCCATATTAAAATTGCAGGTCATGCTGCTGCTAAATTTTTACAGGGTCAATTAACTTGCGACGTTAATGAGATTAGCCAGGATCATAGCAGCCTTAGCGCTCACTGCAATCCACAAGGAAGAATGATTTCATTAGGACGGCTCTATCTCTATCAAGAGCAAATGCATTATGCCCTTCCTACTTCTATCGCAAATGTAGCTATCGCACATTTAAAACATTATGGCTTATTTTCCAAGCTGAACTTTACCGAAGCTTCTCTTAAAAGCATTGGCCTGGCCGGTGAAAATCTAAGAGGCTTATTAGAAAATCAATTCAGTCTCCCCAAAGAGCTTAACCAGTGCAGCCAGCATGGCGAGCTATTGATTATTCAAGTCCAAAGCAAACCGGATCGATTTGAAATAATTGGTCCCGCTGCAAAGCTTAATGAGCTTATCAACAGTCTTGGCATTCAGCTCAGCAATGATAACAGCTTATGGCAATGCCTTGAAATTGAAGCGGGCCAAGCTTTTTTATGCCAACAAACCATAGGGAAGTTTTTGCCACATGATATTCGCTTGCCAGAGCTTAATGCAGTGAGCTTCACTAAAGGCTGCTATATTGGCCAAGAAATCATTGCCAGAATGCACTATTTAGGTAAATTAAAAAAGCAATTATGGCTAGTGGAAACTCAAGCAGAAATGGACTTTTCTGCTCAAAAGTTACTGGACCAAAATCAAAAAGCCCAGGCTGAGCTTATTTGTCAGGCAAAAACTCAATCAGGCCAGCGCATCGCTTTGGCTGTTTTTAACCAAGCTCCAGAGCAAGAGTCTTACTCGCTAGAAAATGGTCAAAAAATAAGTTTAAGAAAACTTTTTAACTAACGGTTTCTTCATCAAGCAAACCCAGCTCTCTCAAACGCTCGTCAAGATAAGATCCGGCCGTATAACGCTCTGACAAAATCACCTTAGCATTGGGATGCACGAACATCGGCATAGATAAGCGTGGCTTTCTAGCGTCAGAACCTTGTGGATTAATGACTCGATGCGTGGTGGACCGATAAAAACCTCTTGAAGCTTCTTGCAGCATATCACCGATATTCACCACCAAAGTTTCAGGATCGGTATTTACATCATGCCAGTTACCCGTCATGTCCATGACCTGTAGGCCGGGTTCAGTCGCTGCAGGCAGCAAGGTAATTAAATTAATGTCTTCGTGGGCTGCCGATCTAATTGCCCCGGTTTCTTCACTCCCCTTTAAAGGCGGATAATGTAAAATTCTAAATAAGGTCCTATCCATGCTTAGCATTTGCTTGAGCGGACAGGAAAGCTTTGCCTTAATTTCTTGTGGCAAATTATCCTCTATCCAAGTTAAAAGCTCTCCGGCCAGATTAAACATGGCATCAAATAGTTGCTTGGTTTTATTACTGATAGAGCTTGGATAACGCCCGTTCGGGAAATAAAGATGATAAAATTCTTTTAAATCCTTATGGGTATGGCCTTTTGCCGTTTCAGACAAATCAGGAGGAATGTAGCCATCTTGGGCCTTCGAATCAAACGGATAATTAAAGCGATCTATTGAGTTAAAAAAAGCAAACCATTCTTTATACACCGCCTCAATTTCAACCCAGTTCAAGGGATGATGAGATAATACTGCAAATCCGGTATTTTTAAGCGATTCGGAAAACTGTTCAGCAGCATTTCCTTTGCGATAATCAACGGTTAAAACTTCCATTCAGCTTCCCTTAGCCTTTTGCCTACAATGCTGACAATTATAGTTCAAAGCTGCTGAGTCAACAAGCTATTGCGGCACAGAGGCCTACTGCCTTCTTCTATCTTAGGGCCTTGAAACCCATGAAGGAAGAATTTTGGGGCATAATATCTCTAGCTTGAGGTTTACAGCTCATATCAATTTAGCATGAAGTTCGCTAGAATACTTAAGGAAAATCTATACACAGAGAGCCCCATGGACAATATTTTACAACTGATTCACATTGTTTTGCACCTCAACCTCTATTTAGGCAATCTCATCAATCAATACGGGGCCTGGACTTTTGCCCTGCTTTTTTTGATTATATTTTGTGAAACCGGACTGGTTATCACCCCATTTTTGCCTGGAGATTCTCTATTATTTGCCTGCGGCGCCATTTTTGCCTCGAGTCAGTTAAATATCGGCTTGCTTGTTATGGTGCTAATAGTGGCGGCCTTTTTGGGGGACAACTGCAATTATTGGATTGGTCGGTATTTAGGGCCAAAAGTTTTTAAAGAACATGCCCGTATTTTCAAACCGGTTTATCGAGAAAACACCCAAATTTTTTACAAAAAATACGGTGGAAAAGCTATTATCATAGCCCGGTTTTTACCTATTCTAAGAACCTTTGTGCCCTTCTTTGCCGGTATCAGTAAAATGTATTATCCAAAATATTTAGCTTATAGCATTAGCAGTGCCATTTTATGGATAAGTCTCTTAACTTATGCTGGCTATTGGTTCGGTAATATCCCATTGGTTAAAAACAATTTCTCAATAGTGATTACCGCCATTATTCTTCTTTCCTTAGTCCCAGCAGCCTATAGCCTATTACGCAAGCACTTGTCTAAAAAATAAGGAAGAACATGAGGAATTGGAGCATTAAAACCCGCATGGTCTTATTGACCTTGCTTCCTACTTTGACCGTTACCATTCTTCTTGGCACCTATTTTATCCATAGCCGTTTAATCACCATGGATGAAAATTTAAGATATGCTGGAACAAGCATCATTGAACAGCTAAGCGCGGAGGTTTCTATCGACCTCTATCATCACAATATTTCAAGCCTGCAGGAACGTATCAACAATGCCTTAATTGACAACGATACCGTTTTGTCGGTTTCCACCTTTTCTGCTAGCGGAGAACTTCTTGCCACAGCGGGCGATAGACCGGCTATAAACACTCAAACCCTGGCTAATCTTGGCAAACCAAAATCAGACAATGTCATAGTGTTAAACCACCCTAACAGCATTACCTTCATCGAGCCCATTATGGTAGAGTCTTTGCATTTTGCAGGGAAAGATGTGCATCAAATCAAGCCAGGTGAGCTAGGCGGCTGGGTGGTGTTAGACTTTAGCAAAGAAAGAATTCTATTAAGTGAATATCGAGCGGTATTTACTACCCTGATGATCACCTTAATCGGCCTTGCTATTAGTGTTTTACTGGGGCTTCGAATTGCACGAGATATCACCACCCCTTTGAGTGAAATTATCGAAACGGTTGGGGACATTCGAGACGGAGACTTAAAAGCCCGAGTCAAAACCGCAGCTAAAGGTGAACTTAAAATTTTAAAAGCCGGTATTAATAGCATGGCAGATTCATTAAGCAGCAGCCATGAGCAGCTTCAGCACAGGATTGATCAAGCCACCTCAGAGCTGCGCCACACCCTAAAAACCAATGAAATTCAAAACCAGCAACTCGAACAGGCCCGCCAAGAAGCTTTAGTTGCAAGCCAGGCCAAATCTGATTTTTTGGCGAATATGAGCCATGAAATAAGAACGCCTATGAATGCCATTGTAGGCTTCACTGAATTGCTGCTTAAGACCCAGCTGGCGGCTGAGCAAAGAGACTATCTTTATACCATTCAAAAATCTTCTCAGAACCTACTGCGAATCATCAACGATATTTTAGATTTTTCAAAAATTGAAGCAGG
>JARDZR010000069.1 GCA_029240715.1 Gammaproteobacteria bacterium | reverse complement strand
GTTAACCATGTTCGTACTGAAGCCAAAAAGCACCATATTGAAGTGATTGGCTCAGAAGGTGAGGATGCAGGCGAGTGGATTTTACTAGATTGTGGCGAAGTGATTGTTCATGCCATGCTTCCTGAAATTCGCAGCTATTACGAACTTGAAAAGCTCTGGTCAGTAGAGCCTATTGAAGCATCTGCATAAATGCCTATAAAAATTTTAGCAGTGGGCACTAAAATGCCTGACTGGGTTAATCAAACCTATGTTGAATATGCCAAACGCCTGCCGAGAGACTACGCTTTAAATCTGATTGAAATTGCCAGCCCCAAAAGAGGCGACTCCGCAGATATTCCAGCTATTTTAAAGAAAGAAGCCCAAGCTATCATGGGCCATATAGAGCCTGCAAACCTGGTGATTGCCTTAGATGTAAAAGGCCAAAACTGGAGCACAGAGCAGCTCGCAGCCAAACTGCAAAATTGGCATGATCAAAGCCAATCTTTGGTTTTTATGATAGGTGGGCCAGAAGGCTTACCGGAAGTATGTTTAAATCGGGCCAATGTCCGTTGGTCCTTATCTAACTTAACCTTTCCTCATCCGCTGGTCAGAGTGATATTGGCTGAGCAGCTTTATCGAGCTTGGTCTATTATTACAAAACATCCCTATCATCGAGCTTGATAATGAGTTGTTTTAAATACAGCACCATAGCCGCAATATGCCTATTAATGCTTGGCTGCAGCAATGTGCCTTCTATTCCAAACACCTCAAAAGATGCCGCCCCTCCGCCAGAATACCTTACAGCAGTTGATATTGATAAAATTCCCAACGCCGCTCCTGCTCAAGAATCTGCAAGCGAGCTGGGCAATCCAGAGTTTTATGTCACCAATGATAAGCGCTATCTTGTATTGCCCTCTGCTGAAGGCTATAAAGAGGTAGGCATTGCCTCTTGGTATGGCACCCGTTTTCATGCTCTCAAGACATCCAACGGCGAGCCTTATGATATGTTATCCATGTCAGCTGCTCATAAAACCTTGCCCTTACCGACTTATGTAAAAGTCACTAACTTAGAAAATGGCAAAAGCATTATAGTCAGGGTTAATGACAGAGGCCCTTTTAAACCCGGCAGAATTATTGATCTTTCCTATGTTGCCGCTCTAAAACTTGGCATGACTTCAAAAGGCACTGCCAAAGTTGAAGTGGAGGCCCTGTCCCCTTACCCTATGCCCCTGCCGCCCACCAATAAATATTATTACTATTTAAGACTGATTGCCTCTAAAGACCCCGATGCGGTTAACCTGTTTTTAAAGCGTCTTAACAGCAAAACTGAAATGACCAATTTGTTTTTAGAACAAAAGAAAAACTTGTACATTATACAGGCCGGGCCTTATGATCGTGCTATGCAAGCCGATGACCAAGCCAAGTATCTTGTCAGCTTAGGCCTTAAAAATCCCAGCCTATTTCAAAGACCTCGATAAACTGTATTACCGGGCGAGGTAAAATTTGATAAAATAGCCTAATGCGCGCCAGACTAGCTCTAATTTCAATACATGAATTAGACTGAACTGCAGCACAATAATGACAGACGTTAAAAGAGAACGGTATGACTGAAGAAAAAACCCATTTTGAATTCCCCTGCTTATTCCCCATTAAAGTGATGGGAGATCGAGAATTTGATCTAAAAGATTTCGTCAAAAAAACTTTGGAGCAACACGTCAAAGATCATAACAGTATTCAGATACTGGCCAGAGAAAGTTCAGGTGGCAAATACATTTCTGTGACAGCTACTTTTATGGCAGAGAGCAAAGACCAGCTCAATACTATTTATCAAATTTTTCATAAACACAAACACGTTAAAATGGTTTTGTAATGCAAACTGAGTTACAGGTTAAAAAGCTGGGTCTGGTCGATTATGCCTTAAGCTGGCAGGCTATGTGTGATTTCACTGAAAACAGAAAGCCTGAAACTCCTGATGAAATCTGGATCTGTGAGCACCCTCCTGTTTTCACTCAAGGCAGACATGGCAAGCCCGAACATATTTTAAATCCACACAATATTCCAGTTGTCCAAAGCGACAGAGGCGGTCAAGTCACCTATCACGGGCCAGGTCAATTAATCATTTACTTTCTACTGGATATTAAAAGGCAAAAATTGGGTATTAAAAATTTAGTTTCTGCCATTGAAACTGCCGTGCAAAACACCTTACAAGACTGTGGCATTGAAAGCCATTTGATCTGTGACGCGCCCGGAGTCTATGTTAAACAATGCAAAATCAGCTCAATCGGCCTTAGAGTTAAGCATGGCAAAACCTATCACGGCTTGAGCCTAAATGTGGATATGGATTTACGCCCTTTTTCTTATATCAATCCCTGCGGCTATCAAAATTTAAAAATGACTCAGGTTAAAGACTTAAGCCCACATACTGATAAACTAGCAATTGAAGCAAGTTTTGTGGCACACTTTAGCCAAGCTTTAGGATACACAGCATTCAAGGAACCAAAATGAGCTGTACACCATCTAACAAATCCAATAAACAACGCGACTTTGACAAACTGTCCCGCATTCCCATTAAAATTGAACCCACTGAAAACAATGATCGTATGAGATTGCCGCGCTGGCTTTACACCCCACTGCCCAAAGCTTCAGAAGGGTCCACCATTTCATTTATTAAAAAAGAGCTTCGCTCAAAGGGCCTGTCCTCTGTCTGTGAAGAGGCTTCCTGCCCTAATTTGCCAGAGTGTTTTAGCAAAAAGACCGCCACCTTTATGATTATGGGCGATAAATGCACCAGACGGTGCAGCTTCTGTGATGTTGCTCATGGCAAACCTGATGCTTTAGATCAAGACGAGCCTAAAAAACTGGCGGAATCCATTCTTAAAATGGGCCTGAAATATGTGGTTGTGACCTCAGTCGACCGCGATGACTTAAGAGACGGCGGCGCCAATCACTTCGCTGAATGCATCAGAGAAACCAGGCTGTTAAATCCCGGCATTAAAATTGAGGTTTTAGTACCCGATTTTCGCGGTAAAAACCGCATGCAAATTGCATTGGATGTCTTTACGGCTAATCCACCAGATGTGTTTAATCACAATGTAGAAACCATTCCGAGGCTTTACCCACAGGCAAGACCGGGCTCTGATTATCAGTGGTCTTTGAATTTACTGAAAAACGTAAAAGAACGCTTGCCTCATGTCCCAACCAAATCGGGCCTTATGCTAGGCTTGGGTGAAACTAATGAAGAGATTGAACAGGTTTTAGTGGATTTAAGAGCTCATAATGTTGATATGCTGACAGTCGGCCAATATTTACAACCCAGCAAGTTCCATTTAGCCATTCAAAGGTATGCCACTCCTGCCGAGTTTAACTATTTAGGGGAAGTGGCAAAAAAGCTAGGATTTAAAAATGTTGCCTCCGGCCCCCAAGTCCGCTCGTCTTATCACGCGGATATGCAGGTCGAAGGCGATATGATTATCGCAGTTTAAATAGCTTTTAGTCTTTACAAATGGCGACCGGCCCTTGTTCGCGAATTTCTTTTGAACAACAAGCCGCTGCTGCAAACGGAGTAGCGAGAATGCCTGCATTGGCAACACCGCTTACCACAGCAAAATTTCCTATTGTGGCGGCGGTTGAAATCCCGATCAAGCCTCCCCCAATCGCAAGGCAGCTTACCCCTACGCATAAAGGCCACAAGACGCTGGTATCCGCTACTCTGACCATAAAGCTTGGAACGGCAGCAGCTGGCCCCATTGCTTGTTGCTCAGGTGCTAATAATGGTGTTGTTTGAGCTCCTAGCATTATATTCTCCTTTTCATGTTTGACTTAAGGATTATAAATTTTATACCTTAAGGTTTTATTAATAAAAAAGAGCAAGGATTGGCTGTATAGGATTTATTGACTGAGTTCAGCTTTTCGGGTTTGCTTGGCAACTTTATCTAAAATTCCGTTAATGAACTTATGACCTTCTTCAGCGCCAAAAGTATGCGCCAAATCAATATACTCATTGATCACGACTCGATACGGAACATCTATTCTGTGAATTAGCTCAAATATAGCTAAGCGCAAAATGGAAAGCTCTACTGGATTAATTTCCTTTAAGCTTCTTTCACTTGAAACCTGTTCAATATAGTCATCAATTTGACTTAAATGCTCAGGGACCCCATGCAGCAATGCTTTAAAAAATTCCCAATCCACTTTGTGATGGTTATTGGCAACTAAATATTGGGCTTCTATTTGATTCAAGGTATCGCCTGTAAGCTGCCATTGATAAATAGCTTGCATAGCAAAGGACCTTGCTTTGTGACGCGCTTTTGGACTCATACCCATAATTTATGCCTGATTTTCTTGTCTGTAGCGGACCAGATCAGCAATACTGCCTATTTTTAAATTGAAGCGCTTGGCAATGCTTTCTAATTCGGGCCGGCGCGCCATAGTACCATCTTCATTTAAAATTTCAACCACTACTGCAGCAGCTTCAAATCCAGCTAACACCGCTAAATCAGTGCTTGCCTCGGTATGTCCATTGCGAACCAACACTCCGCCAGGCTGCGCCATAATGGGAAAAACATGGCCAGGACGAATAAAATCCAAAGGCTTAGCATCTTTTTTAGCTGCGGTTTTAATGGTATGGGCCCTGTCATAAGTTGAAATGCCGGTAGCCGCCCCAGAAGCTGCATCAATCGACACGGTAAAATAAGTTTGCTGCACCCTTCCAGGGCCAGGCTGCACCATTAACGGTAAGTCCAACTGTTCGCAGCGGGCTTTTGACATAGGCATACAGACCAAGCCGCGGCCATGAGTAATCATAAAGTTGATATGGTCTGGTGTGACGCATTCTGCAGCCATCACCAAATCCCCCTCATTTTCACGGTGTTCATCATCCACCAATATAATGAGTTTACCGGCTTTAATATCGGCAATAAGCTCTGGAATGCTGTTGAATTTCATAAAGATACCCTACGCTTTAGTTGGCAAAGTGTACTAAGTCGGCCGGCAGCATGCAATCAAAAATATGTTCTAAGCTATTCAAAATAAGCTAATATAGCCTGAAATAGAAATCGAGGACTTAAAAAATGTTAACCCTGATTGCCGCCATTATTATCGCTTATTTAATCGGATCCATTAACTGCGCCATTATTATTTGCAAAATAATGGGATTGCCTTCTCCTAGAAGCGTTGGCTCTGGCAACCCGGGGGCTACCAATGTTCTGCGCCTTGGCAGTAAAAAAGCCGCCGCCCTTACCTTGTTTGGCGATTTCATAAAAGGCGTATTGCCGGTTGCAATTGGCCATGCTTTAGGCTTTTCAGTCTTTGAGTTAAGCATCATTGGATTGGCTGCAGTATTAGGCCATATTTTTCCAATCTTTTTTGGCTTTAAAGGTGGCAAAGGCGTCGCAACTTTAATCGGTGTTTTATTTGCCTTAAATCTGTTGCTGGGATTAGCTTTTGTATTAAGCTGGGCAATTATGGCCTTTTTGTTTCGGATTTCGTCTTTATCTTCCCTGCTTGCAACTTTATTAAGCCCTGTGTTTGGTTATTTTATTTTAGGCAGAGAAAGCTTTGTGCCATTGGTTCTTTTGGCAGCGATTGTCATTATTAGGCATCATTCCAATATCAAAAGGTTACTTGCCGGCACTGAAAGTAAGATCGGTCAGAAGGCCAAGTAAGTACTAAGCAATAATACAGCAAGAGCCTGGCGCCGGATCATCTTGATTTTGCTCTGTACCGGAAGTAGAAAAAAGGGTTACAGCAGTGGATTGTTCAGAAGAAAGCCTCAAAGCATCAAGTTCAGTTGGCATAGCCTTTAAGCCACATATTGCCTGAAAATGGACTAATGCTTGACCTGTAAGATGAGCACAAACCTCTCTAGATATAGGAAGCTTAGTAAATAAACGCGCTTCATTTTGCCTAGTTTTTTCTGCTTGGATTCTATCGCTTGCTCGTTCATCCCAGGTTTCTGCTAGTTTAGGGTAGGCAGCTCAACCAATAAAACACTTTGGGTGCTGTCTTTTTGCGCTGTAACGTCCATAGCAAGGCTATAGCTAGGCGACCCACAGGTGATTTTTCTGATTCCAATGATTGATGAAGCTGACAAATCACGTGGATTAGTTTTCTTATTTTTGACATAGCCGAATGTAAAATATAAAAGCTCGTCCATAAACTTGCGACAATCTTCAGCTGAAAGCAATTCTTCAGATTTGACAATATCAAGCTTATCATCGATAACTTCGACATAGGCCCTATTATTTGAAGCAGCAGCTTCATCCCAAGCTCTTTCAAATAAACCGATGCTGCTACTTTGGAGGGACTCTTTTACAATGATGCCTTTTCTGTCTAAATTGCTTAACTGCAGCTGCAACATAAAAACAACTTCACGAGTCAGCATAAACTTGGCTTCCAAAGAAGTTCCATGCTTAAAAATCAGTTCATATTTTTCACAGGATGGCTGGTAAACACTGCCTAATCTTTCAGCTATATTGAAGCAAATATGCACCAGAACCCTCCTTTTCAAACAGCATATTAAAAACACAGTGCACGGCGGGCCTATAGCTCAGTTGGTTAGAGCAGAGGACTCATAATCCTTTGGTCCTTGGTTCAAGTCCAAGTGGGCCCACCAATATAAGTTATCAAGAAATAATAATTTTAAGTTAGAAATTCCCCTCATGGCACCCCAGCTGCCAAATTCTGACAAAAGTGCATCAGCTTTCAATCATTGATCTATAATGCATTAACTTGCAAAAAAATTGGATAAACAGACTTATCTTAATGAAGTACAAAATTACAAAAGCATCTATAGTCTGTATTCAAGCATCGTTCATTACTCTGCAAAAGGCATGTTATGAAAAACCTAAGAGGCATTAAATACTATATTCCAGCATGTTTATTGTTAATTAATATTGGCCTTGCAAATACACAGCAGAATATCCAAAACTTTATCAACACATGGCGAGTTCAAAATAATATACCCGCTGTGGCTGTAAGCATAAGCTTGCCCAAGCAATTACCACAAACATATGTAAGTGGTAATACTACACTAAATGGCAATACCCCCATTACAGCCAACTCATTGTTTGGGGTAGGAAGCATCACCAAAACTTTTGTAGCGGCCCTCATTTTGCAGTTACAGCAAGAGGATAAATTAAGCCTCAATGACAAAATGGGTAAATGGTTTCCTGAATATCCACGATGGAAAAATATTACAATTCGCCAATTACTTAATATGACAAGCGGCATCAATAACTTTGGGGAAGATGCTGAATTTAATTCATTGATAGCTAAAGATCCCAGCAAAGTCATTAAGCCATCGACAATTATCAATTTAGCTTATAACCATCCTGACTATTTTGCTGCTGGAGCTGGCTGGCATTACAGCAATACTAACTATTTCATTTTAGGAGAAATTATTGAAAAAGTGAGCCATCACAGCCTTGCTTATGAACTAAAACATAGATTATTTATGCCATTACATTTAACCCATACTTATTATAGCGACACTAACTATTCACCTTCCATCATGGCTCAAATGGCACATGGCTATGATAAGAGCATTGATGAAACATTTATCACACCAAGCTCAAATGGTCCGGCAGGCGCTATGTTTATGAATGTCACAGACTTACTAGCATGGACCCAAGCTTTATTCACTCCTGGCAAAGTCTTAAATGAAAGTTCAATAAAAGACTTTATGTCAACTGTGCCGGTACCCAACCAAAACCCAAGACCGCTTAACTCTGGGTATGGTCTGGGCGTATTTAGTTCTAACATTAATGGTCTTGGTGCAATATGGTGGTACTCCGGGGTTATTCAGGGCTATAGCAGTGTTTATTATTGGATACCTAACAGAAAAATAGCGATTGCAGCTCAAATTAGCGGCTGGGATGCTAAAGTTCAAGCGCAAATGGGTCTGCCCCCATTTCTCTTATTGCTAAAGCTTAAATTTCTTCTATGCTTGCAATACTGATGCAAGTGAGGCCTGTATGCACAACTCTATTTCATTAATTCCTTGGTGGGTATTTCCTATATTGATTTTTTTGGTCATCCGAGGAACCCGGCTTTGTTCGCCATGCACTGTCAAAATTAGAGAGCTTTTGGTGTTGCCATTGGTATTTTTCTTGGTATCTGTCCACCACTTTATGAAACCTGATAACATCAGTTTTCTCAATGTATCATCTTTAATGGTTGGAATGGGTCTAGGCTCTTATATGGGCTATTTATATAAACGAAATTACCCCATCAAAATAGATCGCGTCAAAGGCTTAATCTATTTGCCGGCAGATAAAACTTTATTGGTACTGCTGTTGCTGTCTTTTGGCATAGAGATTTTTATGTCCTTAACTGAAAGCCTAAGGCCCTATCCCTACTGGTGGCTTAATCCAATATTTATGCTCGCTTCAGGACTGATTACGGGCATTGTAATTGGCGGTAACGCTACGCATCTATATCGATATCTGAACAAAAAAGCGCCTTTATTGGCTTAGTGTTTTTTTACTTTTGCTTTAAAGCAAGTCACTATCAATCTATTCATAGCATTCTAGTCGAGATAGAATAAACAATACGCGATTCAATTCTCCGCCAATTTAATTCAAGGTCAGAATGATGAATGTGGACAAGACTGTTTCAACTAGCATTTCAATCCGAGATTTAAAGCTTGAGGGCCTATTAAGAATGCCTCAGAACCCTATAGGTTTGGTTTTATTCTCTCATGGCAGCGGCAGTGGCAGATTAAGCGCAAGAAACAACTTTGTCGCTGATGTTTTATTAAAAGCGAATATCGCCAGCTTGCTGTTTGACCTGTTAACTGAAAAAGAAGATCAGACCTATGCCAATCGCTTTGATATTGAACTTTTAAGCAAAAGATTGATTGAAGTGAGCCTCTGGGCAAAAAACCAAGCTAGCATTAACACTCTTCCAATGGGCTACTTTGGTGCAAGCACTGGGGCCGCCTCAGCCATAGAAGCCGCTGCAGAGCTTGATTTTATAAAAGCAGTCGTCTCACGTGGCGGCAGACCTGATTTAGCTAATAGTAAACTTTCTCGACTGAAAGCCCCCACTCTATTGATAGTCGGCGGGCATGATCCGCAAGTTTTACTCCTCAATCAAAGCGCTTATGCCAGAATTCACTGCGTTAAAAAGCTTGAAATTGTTGCTAATGCCAGCCATCTGTTTGAGGAGGCCGGCACGCTAGAGCAAGCCGCTTTGCTCGCCAAAAACTGGTTTATTCAGTACCTAGCCCAATAAAGCTATTCCTCGCAAGGCTCATAACCCAACTGGACCAAAGCATCTTCCAAATAATTGGCAATGAAAGGCTTTGCTAATAAATACTCAGCAAGATGAGGGGCCCGATTCTGGCTTGCCAGTTCAAGGGCTTCATCCCATTCCTCGGCAGTATAGTCGCCCCGTCCAACATACATCATCGCCAATAAGCAATTTTGTTGGTCTGGCTCAAGGTTGCTCACTATGTCTTTAACTTCAAGCAGAGTTAAATCACCCTTGTGGTCTGCCAGGATTTGCATAGGATCGTTTTCAAAGGCCAAATCAGCGTCATCTTCAGGAAATGATACCTCTTCCTTGGCATGAAATTGTCTGGCCTTAGAAATAATCGCGCAAACAGTTTGCGTATTAATGCTAATCATTTTTAGTTATTAATGTACTGGCTGTTTTTTAGAAATTTGCTTGCGAATAATGTCAGCAATATTGTCTTGTTCTTTATCCACCATCAGGCATAAATCATCAAGACTCACAATGCCGCAAAGTTTGTTTTCATTATCCACTATAGGGACCCGACGGATGCCTTTTTCCTTCATTACATTAATGATTTCTGCAATATCAGTATTTTGATTTTCGGTATATAAGTCTGAACTCATAAACTCTGAAACCTTGGTATTTTTAGGATCATTTCCCGCAGCAACGACTTTGGTCACAATATCCCGGTCGGTAATAATACCGATTGGCTTTCTACTGGACTGTTCTATCGCAATAAGGCTCCCTATTCGAGATTTTTCCATTAATTTAGCCGCTTCTTCAGCCATGGCATTTTGATCGATACAGACAACATCAGTATGACAAATTTCGCTAATTTTCATAATGAGCCCCTTTTTAGGAATAAGAATGAATAGGCAATGAAAAACTGCCTACTTTTTTAGGATACGCCGGGGGTAGCAGATGTCAACACAAGCATTTACGCTATAAGCTTGGAGCCAGACTGGCTGTTGTGCTCTGCGTTAATGAACCATGAAATACCAATTCTGGCTCAATACTGGTTTGTCTGCGCGGGCAAATTTTATCGTAAATTCTTTCTAATTGATAAACTGCATGGTCTTTAACTTCTTCTGGCTGAAGATATCTGTTAAGCAGGATAATAAAGCTCCCGTCTATTTTAGCCCGTCCAGACCAGTAATTGAACACTGACAAATAGTCGGTAAGCAGTTCCTTTGTTGGCTCTGGAACAGCATGAGCATCAATACCGGGCGCTATAATATCTTTTACTGTTTGGCTACTGTCGACATTGCTTTCATAGATAAGGGCTTTGCGGCAAGCTTTAAGATCATTGGCTACTGTTTGATAGCCCTGTTTTTCTAGCTGGGTTTCTATTTTTTTTAAAATCGCTCTAATCAGCTCTTTTAAAATGGCTTTATTCCACTCTCTTTCTAAGTGCTCACGGTCAATATCTATACCTATGTGCTTTTTAGCTTTTTGATAGGAACAAAATAAATCGTTAACAAAACCCAGCTCAAATGCAAAAGCTTGCGAGGCTTCTATTGTTTCGTTTTCAGAAAAATATTGCTCATCGCCCACCAGTTCCTCTAAAAAATTAGAGGCAGCTTCCCAGTCTTTTACATTTTTTAAAGCATCAGCAATAGCTTGAAATTCATTTTTAAAGCTGCTGTCTACTCGTTCAATTTTACTAAAATCAAACAAAGCTAAAAAAGCTTCTAGATTAAAGTTTTCTTGATAATGCTTATGAACTTTTGTTTCCAATTCATTTAAGCAATCAAAAGTAATATAGCGAGAAACACCTCTCATCCCATCTTCCTTGATAAATTTAGCAATTTCCTGATAATTTCATGTAACACAACAACATGATTGAGAGGGTGTATAAGCCAATGCCAAACGAAGAGGAGTCGCATCAGATCCAGATAAAGCTAATTTGGCCTGTTCTATAATAAAAGGAGTCAAGCCACTTAGCTTTGCCTGCAACATTTCTTTGGCCATTTCTCTATAAATATTGCTGCGATTAGAGGTGTTTTTAATGATGCCTTTCATGCGCCGCAATATATTGAGATGCTCAGGCAAAAGCAGCTTATTTAAATCATCCGTATCTGCAACAGGTTCGGCACGAGCTAAACCCAGAAATACCTGATGATTTAATTGGCTAAATGCCAAAAGCGCCATTTCTGCACTTTTATCATGACCTTGAGCTTGAATATCAAGTTTTTCCATATAGGAGTCATGCCACTCTAAATAATGCTCAAACCGGCAAACAGCTTGGAGGATGGCTTGATTTTCTGCTTTAGATTCATCAAAGTCAGGCCTACGGGCTTTAATTGCCGCTAATTTTGCTTGATAAACCTTATCATAAAAACGCAGATCAGTGTATTGCCGAAGTCTTGCATCTTCATCAGCCAATAAGTTATTAAGTCTCATAAGCCCTCCAATAGATGGCTTATCCTATCATGACTGATTGCTGGAAACTACTTATCAGGCCCAAAGCCACGATCGCGTTTGACTTTCATGACTTTTGCTGCCGCCTTATATCCCT
>JARDZR010000068.1 GCA_029240715.1 Gammaproteobacteria bacterium | reverse complement strand
TTAAGCTCAGAGCTTATGATTGCACAATGTGATATTGCCGGCCCTGGTTTTATTAATATTGCTTTAGATTCAGCCTATCTTGCATTAAGAGTGGAGCGTGTGCTGCAGGACCCTTGCTTAGGAGTTGCCAAAGCCCCCTCTAAAAAAGTCATTATCGATTTCTCAAGTCCCAATACTGCAAAAGAAATGCATGTTGGCCATCTTCGCTCCACCATTATTGGCGACAGTTTAGCCAGAGTTTTTGAGTTTTTAGGCTTTGATGTCCTACGGCTTAACCATATCGGAGACTGGGGAACAGCTTTTGGCATGTTGATTGCTTATATGAAAGACCATGCAAAAGAAGTACTAGCCGGCAAGCAAGAGACTGACTTGGGCCATCTGGTAAACTGGTATCGTTCTGCCAAAGCCCAGTTCGATGCAGACCCTGAATTTAAAAGTCGTTCCCAGCGTGAGGTTGTATCCTTGCAAAGGGCTTGGAAAATTATTTGTGATATTTCAAGAAAGGCCTATCAAGAAATCTATGATTTGCTGGACATTAAAATTAATGAAAGGGGAGAGTCTTTCTATAACCCCATGCTGCCAAAGGTCGTAGCAGAGCTAGAAGCTAAGGGATTAGTTGAGCTTTCAGATGGAGCAAAATGTATTTTCCCTCCCGGCTTTGTCGGCAGAGATAATGCTCGGCAGCCTTTGATTATTCAAAAATCAGACGGCGGATATAACTATGCCACCACCGATTTGGCTGCACTTAAGCATAGGGTTGAAGTTGAGCAAGCAGAACGCATTATGATTTTAACTGATGCCGGCCAAGCCAGTCATTTTGCAATGGTGTTTAAAGTGGCGGAAATGGCAGGCTACCTCGACCAGAATAAAGTCCGGATCGACCATGTCCCATTTGGCTTAGTATTAGGCCCTGACGGCAAGAAATTTCGCACTCGCTCAGGTGAAACAGAAAGATTGGCAGATCTTTTGTATACCGGGATTGATAAAGCTAAAGCTATTTTAAAAGAACGCTATCCTGAGCATTCAGAGGAAGAACTTGGGAAAATGGCCAATGCTCTTGGCATTAATGCGATTAAATATGCGGACCTTTCCTGCAACCGCACCGGAGATTACAGTTTTAGCTACGAAAAAATGCTGCGATTTGAAGGCAATACTGCCGCATTTATTATGTATTCATACGTTAGAACAGCCAGCATTAAACGCAAAGTTAATGCAGATATGAGCTCATTGATGAACACTTCCAATATCGAACTTGAGCATCCTTCTGAAATCAAATTGGCCCTTGCTTTAAGCCAATTCCCCGAGGTGCTGCAGCAAATCACGCAAGACCTTATGCCCAACCGTTTAACTGATTACTTATACCGATTAGCAGAAGAATTTAACGGGTTTTTCCGAGACTGCCGAGTGGAAGGCGACCCCAAACAAAGCTCAAGACTGCTATTATGTGAAGCAAGCAGCCAAGTTTTGCGACAAGGTATGCAGCTTTTGGGATTAAATGTCTTAGAAAAAATGTAATCGCGTAAATAATTGGGTGTGCTAATGAGTGAATATGCAGTCGGTTTAATTGGAGGTATTGGCTCCGGCAAAAGCACAGTCGCTGAATTATTTGCCCAACTTGGCGTCAAGCTTATTGATGCTGATATTGTGGCTCGTGAGATGGTTTTGCCTAATAGCCAGGCTATGCAAGAAATAGCAGCGCATTTTGGCAAAACAGTATTAAATCCAGACAACAGCCTAAACCGCAAAGCTTTAAGAGAAATCATATTTCAAGACAATGGCTCTAGATTGTGGTTGGAAAATTTGCTGCATCCATTGATTCGAGAGCAGCTTGTTGCCGAAGCCAAATCAGCACAAAGCCCCTATTGTATGCTGGTTATCCCCTTATTGAAATCAAAAACAGATTATCCGATTTTGAATCGAATCTTAGCGGTAGATGTCCCTGAGTCCATACAAATTGCCAGAGTGCAGTTAAGGGACAAAGTAGATGAAGCTCAGGCTAAAGCCATTATCAATGCTCAAATGCCGCGCCAGGAACGCCTTAAACTTGCCGATGACATTATTATCAATGACGGACATATTTTTGACCTTGAACATCAAGTTAAAAAACTGCATCAACTATATCTAAATGAAACCAGCAGAGATTGAATGGATTAACGCTCAGCCGTATTCCAAGCAATTTGGGGATATTTACTTTTCCAAAGAAGGCGGCTTAGAGGAAACCCGATACGTATTTTTAGAACACAATGGGCTGCCTAAACGTTGGGAAAACTGCCGTTCATTTACTATTATCGAAACTGGCTTTGGCACAGGGCTCAATTTTCTTGCTACTTGGCAAGCTTGGCAGAAAAATGCTCCCCAGCAGGCAAAACTGCATTATATCGCTGTAGAACAGTTTCCCTTAAAGCTCGAAGATATCAAATTGGCGCTAGCTGCCTATCCTGAACTTGCCAAACTGGCTAAAGATATATTGAAATCTTATCCCCCTTTGATAGAAGGCTTTTATCCTATTGAGCTAGAAGACGCCTCAGTTAGTCTGACTTTGCTATGGGGAGATGCCAATGATTTGCTACCGCAACTGCTAGCCAAAGCAGATGCTTGGTATTTAGACGGTTTTTCGCCCAAAAAGAACCCGGAACTTTGGCATGACAAAATTTTTAAAACCATTGCCAATTTAAGCCACGCCGAGACCAGTTTTGCAACTTTTACCGCCGCCGGTCATGTCAAAAAAGCGATGCAGCAAAACGGCTTTAAAGTTGAAAAATCTCATGGCTTTGGCCAAAAAAAAGAAATGTTACATGGCAATGTTAAAGGGCTTAGCAGCTCTTCCCTTCCTGCTTGGTTTGCTTTACCCAGCCCCGAAACAGCTCATGACAAAATAAGTATTATTGGTGGAGGAGTGGCCGGTATCGCTTGCGCTTATCGCTTGATTAAAAAAGGCTATCAAGTCGACCTGTTTGAAGAAAAACCAGAGCTCATCAGCGGGGCTTCCTCTAATCCCAGGGCCTTGTTGAAACCGCAAATTTCCCCTAACTTTAACCTGGCTGATCAGTTCTATTCTCAAGGGTTTTTTTACAGTTCTCAGATTATCAGAAATTTACAGTCCTCTGGCTTTAGCATTGAGTCAGAACTTAATGGACTGCTGCAGTTAGCCAGCAATAAGAGTCTGGAACAGCGTTTTCATAAAATAAATGCTAAAAGAGATTTGCCTAAAGACTTCGCTCAATGGATTGAGCAAGACGACACAGAGCAGCTCTGTGGCATAGCCTTAAATTTTGCAGGGACTTATTTCCCGCAAGCTGGAACAGTTAATATAAAATCCTTATGCCAAGCTATGCTGGCTGCCTGTGGTGATAAGCTAAAGGTCCATATTCAACAAGCGATTACTAAACTTACACATAACGGCCAAAACTGGCAACTTTATAACAAAGAAAACCAGCTTGTTACCGAAAGCAAAACGGTCATTATCGCCAATGCTGCTGCTGCGAGCCAATTAAATGTTGGACAGGACTTCTCAGTCAGCCCCTTGCCCGGTCAATTAAGCCTGGTAGCTGCCAATGCTAAAAGCCAATATTTAAAAATTCCCTTATCTTATGAGGGGCATATTACTCCAGTCCGACAAGGCCTACATCTAATTGGCAGCACTTATCGCCATGGACGAGAGCAAGACTTAAGCGAAAGCAAACATGATCATCAACGGGTGGCTTCTTATCTGGATAATATTGCGCCTCAATTAGCGCTTGATTTCAGTCATGCCAAGGCCTGGCTTGGCAGCCGTTCTGTCACTCCAGACCATCTCCCTTTGGTGGGAGCAGTTGCTGACAAGCTTGAATTTGATGCGATGTATCAAAAAATTGCCAAGGGCAGTAATCGGATAAGCTTTGCAAAAGCCAGCTATCTGCCCAATTTATATATTAGTGTAGGGCATGGTTCTAAGGGTTTAAGCTCATCTTTACTGTCTGCTGAAGTGATTGCATGCTTAATTGAAGGCTCAAGCCTGCCTATTTCAGCTAAAGTCTATCAAGCTATCCACCCTTCAAGGTTTTGGTTACGACAGCTTAAACGGGGTCAAGCAAAATAGGATTTTCAGCTGACTCATAGCTGAATTTAATGGCCCACATAGTAAAGGTAATGGCTAACAATAGGGCGATCAGCCCTTGCCAAGAACCAAATAATCCAATCACCAGTCCTAATGCCAAGCTAATCATCCAGGTCAAATGATGCCGATTAAAGCGATAAGCCCAAGTGAAAATAGCTGCAAAGATAAGACCAGCAAAAAAGCCGGCAGCGATTCCATAGCTAATTCCGATTAAACCTGAGTTAAAATGACTGATTAAACCCGTAGTATTAACACTTAGCACGGTGGTACTCAGTAGGCCTAAACTACATCCTCCAACTAATAAAGATTTTATCACTCGGTGTTTAGCTTTCGCCAAAATCCATGCAGTTAAAGCCAAGCCTGGCAATAGTCCAAAGCCAAAGCTTCCAATAGCCTGATAAGCTCCCCACACCACCAATAAACTAAACGCTGCAATAATCGCCGTTTTAGTGGGAACATGCCGATGACCATAAGCTTCAATAGCCCCAAATATACTGCCTAGAATTATTCCCACCCCTGGACACAACAAGGATAGAGCCGCCAAGAAAATAGGTGCAGCAGCATCATGGTGCGGCATAGTCCAATAAATTGCTCCCGAGGTACTAAAGCTTCCCACCAATAAGACTGGTCCAATTAAAGTGCCATGCAGCAACGCTTTTAAGGAGGTATGGGGCCTAAACTGCACCCTTACCGCCAGCTCAGTATAAACCAGGGACAATAACAAGCCTAAAGCGACCAATGGAATAGCAAAAGTAAACCACCAGACCCCTATGAGATAAACCAGGCCTAAAGCGATTTCAACCACTCGGGCCCATATTTTACCGCTATGGTAATAATGTGCGCTTAAAGCGCCCATTACAGCGCCTACTATAAGACTGGCTAATACGGTAAGAGGCGCATACCAATAGGAGATATCCATAAAAAAATTAGCTGAAATAGCCGGTGGATTAAGCGCTCCACCATAAAGCCCGCCAATACCGCCAATAACTGCTGCAAATCCAGTGGTGAGCCCTAAAACTAAAGCGAAAATGGGGAGTAAAACAGCGCCTGTTATAATGGGTTTTAAATAAATTTTGTTCATACTTGCCCCTACAATCCACATGTTTTTGATTCAGGTTTAGTTTGACTGAGCTTAGCACCCGCAATGACCAAGCTAGATCTTGCCTCTGTGTGCTCAGCACAGCTTTCACTGCTTGCCAAATCTTTAATTGCGCTTAAACCTTCGCTTCTATGAATTATAGGCGACTTAAGCTTAGATGTGAAAACATTATCATAAGCTTGTTCTAATAATGAATTGGCCTGCTCATATAATGCAGAAAGACTATAAGCAGCCCAAGGCAAGCTATCAAATGGAAAGCGAAATGCTAAGCGCCTGTCTCCATTCCAATCTCCAAAACGGTCCCGCTCCTTTTTATCGATAAATAAAGTTTTCAAATATTTGATTTGTTTTTGTTCGCCTAAACTACCTGGCCAAGACATTAATTTTTCACTATGAAAAATAAGTCGCCAATAAAAATAGCTCATTCTAGCTGGAGTTAGCCCAGATTTCTCAGCAGCTGCATTGATATAGCCATCGATATAGCCTAAAAAATCCTTCACATAAAGTTGAAATGCCGGGCTGTAACATAGGTAATGCCCCGGTCTACTTGAAATAGCCACTCGTGCCATTAGGTGTAGCTTTAAAATGTCTTGATGCCAACGAGTAGGGCAGGCTTTGAAATTTGTCTTGCGCAAAGCAGATTGATAGATATGCTCCAGCAAACCTGTATGTTCCATAATTACAGCAAGGTCATCGCCTTCTTCAAATGATGCCAAATAAATTTTTTCACTAGCTAAACGTGGATGCTGGGATTTTTGAAAAGCTACGTGAAATTCTCTAGTTACTTCCTCGCATATTCTTTTAAAAGCCTGCTCTACCGATTCAAACCGTTCACATCCCGCTGCCATACTGCTCCTTTTTTACATATAGCCTTCTCATCGGCTATGATGCTATTTTGCTAGTTCTGATCCGATCCAACATAACTTAATACATTTAAGCTTGCAATAATTGAAATGAAAAAGCCTTAGCAATGCTAAGGCTTAAAACAAATTGGCCGGCTTCTTTGTCGCATTATGCTCAAACAAGCGCCATAAACTGTCTAAAATAAAAAACCCGCTCGGTGGCGGGGCATTGAAACAAATGCTCAAGCAGGCGGATGACCTACTTAACTCCAGGCTTCCTGCCTTCTGCCCTTCGGGTCCTCGCTTCGCGAGCCTCAAAATTAATCCAGTCAATTTTGTCGCATTATGCTCAAGCAGGTTATCCCACAATGATTAAAAACAAAAAAGCCCCATCCGACTGGATGAGGCTTTTTGTTTTAAATAAATTGGCGGTGACCTACTTTCGCATAGGGAAACCCTACACTATCATTGGCGCAAAGCAGTTTCACTTCTGAGTTCGGAATGGGGTCAGGT
>JARDZR010000067.1 GCA_029240715.1 Gammaproteobacteria bacterium | reverse complement strand
CCGCGAGCATGTTGCAGCAGATTGATAGAATCAATAGGCAGAATGCCCTTGCTCCACAATGAACCTTCATAGCTTTCATAAGAACCGCGTTCTTCAGCTAATTTACTGGAAGCTTCAATAGCGTAGTAACTGATTTCTTCCATGCTGGTATCTGCAAATGCTACTGCTTCATCTGAATCATAGGGCATTTTGTTAATGTAAAGCGCGTCTTGGAAGCCCATAACGCCTAAGCCTACTGGGCGATGGCGCAAGTTGGATTTGCGTGCTTGTGGCACTGAGTAGTAGTTGATATCAATCACGTTATCAAGCATACGGACTGCAGTGTGAACGGTTTTCCGTAGTTTTTTGCTGTCTAACTTGCCGTCTTTTAAGTGAGATGGCAAGTTAATGCTTCCTAAGTTACACACAGCAATTTCATCTTCTGAAGTATTCAAAGTGATTTCAGTACACAGGTTAGAGCTGTGAACTACGCCACAATGTTGTTGAGGAGAGCGTAAGTTACATGGATCTTTGAAAGTGATCCAAGGATGGCCGGTTTCAAACAACATGCTGAGCATTTTGCGCCATATAGATAGGGCAGATACTTTTTTGCTCATGATTTCGCCGCGAGCTGCTTTCTCTTCATATTTCAAATAAGATTTCTCGAAATCTTCGCCAAATAGATCATGTAAATCTGGCACTTCGTTTGGAGTAAACAAGGTCCATTCTTTGTCTTCCATCACGCGTTTCATGAATAAATCGGGCACCCAGTTTGCTGTATTCATGTCATGGGTACGGCGACGGTCATCACCGCTGTTTTTGCGAAGCTCAAGGAACTCTTCAATATCAATATGCCAAGTTTCCAAATAAGCGCATACCGCGCCTTTACGTTTACCGCCTTGGTTAACTGCAACAGCGGTATCGTTAGCCACTTTTAAGAAAGGTACCACGCCTTGAGATCTGCCGTTGGTCCCTTTGATATAAGCATTCATACCGCGTACCGGGGTCCAGTCATTTCCTAAGCCGCCAGCAAATTTAGACAGCAGTGCATTGTCGCGCATCGCGTTGTAAATGCTGGATAAGTCATCTGAGATAGTCGTGAGATAGCAGCTTGATAACTGTGGGCGTAGAGTGCCTGAGTTAAACAAAGTTGGGGTGGAGCTCATAAAGTCAAATGAAGACAGTAATTCATAAAACTCAATCGCACGCTTATTTTTGTCATCTTCTTCAATCGCAAGTCCCATTGCCACTCGCATAAAGAACACTTGAGGTAATTCAAATCTTGTGCCTTTATGATGGATAAAGTAGCGGTCATACAGGGTTTGCAAACCTAAGTAGCTAAATGATAAGTCGTTTTGGTTATTCAGCGCTTTGCCTAATTTTTCCAGATCAAATTGAGTTAAGCGAGGATCTAATAATTCCAAATCAATCCCTTTATGGATATAGGCTTTAAATGCAGCAGGATAAAACTTATCCATTTCTTGGAAGGTAGCCGAGTTAGCAATATCTAGGAAATTTAAAGCTTCTGCTCTTAAATCATCTAATAGTAAGCGAGCAGCAACATAGGCATGATTAGGTTCTTTTTCAATTAAGGTACGGGCCGACATCACTAAAGCTTTATTGACTTCTTTGGCTGGAACACCGTCAAATAAGTTGCGGAAAGTATCTTTTAAAATAGTCTCAACCTGAACATTTTCCAGGCCTTGGCAAGCTTCCTTTACAATGGTTTCCATGCGGGCTTTGTTAAGCTTTTGCATGGAGCCATTGCTTAACTTAACGCGAATCTCTCCGGGCTCCAAAGCAATTTGATTGCTATTTTCGCGTTGTTGACGACGCTCTTCTCTATACAATACATAGGCGCGGGCTACTTTATGCTCACCGCTGCGCATTAAGGTCAATTCAACTTGATCTTGAATGTCTTCTATATGTAAAGTACCGCCATTTGGCAATCTGCGCTGAAAAGTTTCCAAAATCATTTGGGTCATTTTCTGCACTTGTTCGTGGACTCTTGCTGATTCAGCGGCATGGCCACCTTCTACAGCTAAAAATGCACGGGTCATTGCAATGGTGATTTTGCTGTTATCAAAGCTGACGACTTGACCGTTGCGTTTGATAATTTTTAATTGAGTATCGGTATGGGCTGTGTTTTCTTTCATTTTTACCAGGCTTGGGTTGGGGCTTAATTGGGTTTTTTCCGGAGCTTCTAATGTTGTTTCCATGTTTTTCACCTATCTATTTTTGAGCTAAGTCATTCCAGCGCATCCCTAGTGCTCTAAAAGCCAAGGGATACTATATATTGTGTTTTGACTGGGGTTTCTTAACAAGATAGTGTGTTTATTCAAATTCCGCAAGTGTAAAAATTGTGGATAAACTGTGAAATTCTTCTTGACAAGTTTTGTTTAAATTTTAATCAGTTAAATTTCCCAGAAAATGCAAGGGGATAGCGTGGGATGGAACAAAAATGAAACAGCTGAGCTGCGCACAATATGTTCAGATTTTTTTTCGCTCAGAAGTTTTATTGAGCAGCTTTATCCCAGCAACAATAGGTAATAATTACCCTTTAAGCGCTTTATTATTAAGTAATTTTCTCAGGTAGGGGAAGAGGTCACTAGCCAATAAACCTCTTTCCCCCCATTCCTCTGCTGCTAAATCTGCTGCTTTTGCATGCAAACATACTCCAAGACAACAAGCTTGCTCTAAGCTTAAACCTTGGGCAATCAGTCCTCCCAATATGCCGCTTAACATATCGCCCATGCCTCCGCTTGCCATGCCAGGATTGCCATAGGGGCATTGATAGAGCTGGGACGAGCTGGCTATCAAGCTGTGTTGTCCTTTTAGTAAAACCACTCCGCCATAAAGGCTTTGCATCTCAGTCACAGCCTTAGGACGATTAGCCTGAACTTCTTCTATTGAAATATTTAAAAGCCTGGCAGCTTCCCCTGGATGGGGAGTTAAAATCCAATTGGTCCGGTAAAGTTTTCTTTGCTGAATTAAAATAAAGGCACCCGCATCTATTACCATGGGTAAGCGGCTGCTCAATAGCATGTTTAACATGCTTTGCGACCAGTCGCTGTTAATCAAGCCCGGCCCCAATACTAAAACGCTGGCTCGATTCAAAACAGCTTCAATTTGCTCAAATTGATTGACCCCGTAGCACATTACTTCAGGACAAAATAGATTAACAAAAGCGGCATGGTCGGGATGGGTGAATAAGCTCACTAAGCCTGCGCCTATTCGGGCAGAGCCCTGCATACACAAGTTAGCCGCTCCCGGCATGCCTCGGTCTCCAGCTAAAATGGCCACATGGCCAAAATTGCCTTTATGGCTGTCAGGAGCTCGAGGCGGTAAATCAGCTAAAACCCTTTCCAAGCATAATGTAATCGGGTCCATGGTAATTAACCAAGGTTTTTAGCAACAAATTCCCAATTGACCAAATTCCAAAAAGCATCCAAAAATTTAGCGCGAGCATTGCGGTAGTCAATATAGTAAGCATGTTCCCAAACATCGCAAGTTAACAGAGCAGTTTTACCTTCTGTCATAGGAGTGCCCGCATTGCTGGTGCTGATAATGTCCAATTGACCATTTTGATTTTTTACAAGCCAAGCCCAGCCTGAGCCAAAAGTGGTCAAAGCGGTTTTAGTAAACTTTTCTTTAAACAGTTCAAATGAGCCAAAGGCTTCATTGATGGCTGCAGCCACTTTAGCTGATGGCATGCCGCCGCCATTTGGGCTTAAGCAATGCCAGAAAAAAGTATGGTTCCAGATTTGGGCAGCGTTGTTAAATACACCGCCGGAAGAATGCTTAATAATATCTTCTAAGCTTTTATGTTCAAATTCAGTGCCTTTTACTAGGTTATTTAAATTATCAACATAAGTTTTGTGGTGTTTGCCGTAGTGGTATTCCAAAGTTTCAGCAGACATATGGGGTTCAAGTGCATTTTTCTCATAGGGTAGAGCGGGTAATTCAAATGACATTTTTATTCTCCTGTACGTTTTAAGATTGAATAGATGGCAGCTAATTATGGTATTATCTTATCACTGATTTAAACTATTAATAGAGGCTCTATATGCAAGAGATTGAAAATAAAATCCGCGAACAAATCGCTCAAAACCCTATTATTATTTATATTAAAGGCAGCCCGCAGTTTCCACAATGTGGCTTTTCTGCAAAAGCGGTGCAGATCTTAAAAGAGTGCGGCAAAGAGTTTGCCTACATTAATATCTTGGAAAACCCTGATATCCGCGCTACTTTACCTAAAATGGCTAACTGGCCAACCTTTCCTCAGCTTTATATTAAAGGTGAGCTAATCGGGGGCTGTGACATTATGTCTGAAATGCATGCAGCTGGAGAGCTAAAGCCTTTAATCGATGCAGTCTAAATCTTTTAGCTACTCATCCATCTTAAGCGTTCTTGGTCGAATTTCCTTGTGGCATTAAAATCTTTGCTACAATAGATTAAAGTTAAAAATAAGGAAAAAGCTTTGAAAGCTATAAGCCAACACCCAAAAAGCTTATGGGTTTTAGCCTTTGCCAATTTATGCGATGGTTTTAGCTATTACGGCACCATGACTATTTTAGTGCTGTACGCTATGCATGTATTTCATTTAACGCGTGATACCAGCTATCTCATTTACGGGGTCTATGCGGCTTTGATTTATTCCACGCCAGTGCTGGGCGGAATCATAGCAGACAAATGGCTTGGCAGCAGAAGGACCTTGATTTTTGCTGGGCTTTTAGCAATAGCGGGTAATATTATTTTAATGTCATGCCATCGCTATGGCTTTTCTTTGGGCCTCGCTATTTCAGTGGTAGGTTCCGGCTTTTATAAAAGCACTTCAACCCATTTTATCGGTACGCTATATGGTGATAATGACCCTAGAAAAGAAGCAGGTTTTACTTGGCTTTATGTGCTTTGTAATTTAGGTGGGACCTTATCTCCTTTGGTGTTTGGTTTTCTGGTTTATACAGTGGGCTGGAACTATGGTTTTTTATGCAGCGCAATTGCCATTTCCATCAGCTTAATTTGGTTTTTGTTTTCAAAGCACATCAAGCGTGAAATTGGCGGCAAGCTTGAAGTGAGTCTGCAAAAAGCCGTTTCTATTTATCTTTTAGTGATTTTTGCTTGCTTTGTATTAAGCATCGCTTTTTACAAGCCTGCTTTTATTACGCCTCTTATGTCTCTGTTCTTTGTGGCGGTTATCGCTTATTTGATTTATATGTTGTCAGAATACCAAGGCATAGTGCGTAAAAGATTGCTTAGCTTGTTGCTGATGGGAATATTTGGAATGTTTTACTATGCGACAGTGATGCAGGTTGGAACTACCATCACTTTGTTTATTCAGCAGGAAATTGATTCAGGTAAAATTAATACTCAGCTGCCGGCCAGTGTGTTTGGTACATTTTATTCTCTGTTTGTTTTAGTCTTGGCACCTTTAATTGCTTGGATTTGGAGTCGATTTAGAAAACGCGGAATTCAGTTTTCAGCTCCAGTGAGACTGGCGATGGGAATTTTCATAGCAGCTCTTGGTATATTGGGCTTTGCCTTCTCTTCAATAACCGGTTTGGTGTTGACTGGTATCATTGTGGGAAACATGCTGTTAAGTGCAGGAGATTTAGTGTTAATGCCGGCAGTTTATGCGGCCCTAAGCAACAATGCACCAAGCGGAATAAAAAACAGCATAATGGGGTTTTGGTTTTTGGTTGCAGCACTAGGCTGCTATTTCAGCAGTGTGCTAGCAAGTTTTTCACACGTTTTTGCGCAAAAAGTATTTGCCCAATTGCCAGCTTACACCGGTGAATTTTTATTTATCGCTTCTTTTACCGCCATAGTGGCGACAGTGTTACTGTGTTTTGCCACTAAGCTTAAAAAACCATTGCTTTAATTTAGTCTTTTAACGACATCAGGGAAGCGTTGCCGCCTGAAGCTGTAGTGTTAACGCTCATCGAGCGTTCAGCCGCCAGTCTTGGCAGATAAAGCGGGCCGCCCGCTTTAGGACCGGTACCAGACAAGCCTTGTCCGCCAAATGGCTGCACGCCTACCACTGCACCGATAATATTGCGGTTAACATAGACGTTGCCTGCACGGATTTTTTGGCAGAGATAATCGATGGTTTCTTGAATACGGCTATGAATACCAAAGGTTAAGCCATAACCTGTGCCATTGATTTGCTCAATCACTTTATCAAGCTCATCGGCTTT
>JARDZR010000066.1 GCA_029240715.1 Gammaproteobacteria bacterium | reverse complement strand
CAGCTACTGGTTATAGCTAACTGGGTCGTTTTAGCTTGGCTTCTGCATTATAACACTTTGTTTTATATAATAATTATGCTGTGTTCTGCTTTATTTGTTCACCAACATGTTTTGATCACAGCTAAGCAGGCTTATATCAAGGCTTTCTCAGATAACCACTGGCTGGGTTTATTGATATGGCTGGGTATTTTATTTCAATATTTATAAGTGTCTTGTTTGGCTTCCTGTTACAGGCTATAGTGTGCCGCGTTTTGGCTTAGCTAGAACTGATTAAATAATGGATTAATTTATTGATAATAAATGGAAAAAATGATAAAATGCTAGGCGATTTTAAAGAAAAAGATCAGGATGATCTTGAAAGTTTAAGCGACAGTGAAAAGGATTTCATCATGCAAGGCACAGGATATGCTTTGTCTGTCAGTCACTCAACGACTGCGGAAAGTATGGATAGTTATTACAGAGCATTTAATCAAAGCAGATATGATTGGATTGTTGCTGCTAGCTACTGCCCTCAAAGCTCAGATAAGCCGCCATCCGATTTGTTTATGGCTGAACAAGTCGATAGAGCATTTGAGGCTTTGCAGAAAAAACTTCCGGGAGCCTCGGCAATCGAGCCAGCAAAAGTGAATTGCATGGTCCTTGAAGCGAATTTAAATCAGAGTGGAAAATTTCCCGCAGCAGGCTGGTTGGCATCTAATTTACTGGTCATTCTCCAAAAGTATGCAGAAGCTAAAATCATTCTCTATACCGGTACCGATAATTTTGAGGCTCTGTATTTTAATTCCGAGAAGGCAAATTTAACCAGCAAGTTACTGGCTTTAGGTTCGAAACGGGACTTAGACCCTATCTTGAGCAAAATACAATATTACCCAAAAACCACCGTATTACGTGAAGTGACAAAAGAGGTCAAAACCAGGCCGAAACCTGGCATGATGTCACCGACGCATACTTTAAGTCCATGGGGATCACTTACGGCGGGGTCTCTCGTTGCTTCTCCAGTTGCCTCGCCAGGCTCGGCAGATAATAAGGTAGCCAATGGGGGCGCTGGTGGTAGTGCTGTAAGCGCGATTACCGACGTAGCTGAACAGAGGGTGACTTCTCCAGAAAGTGCAGCCAGTTCAAGCGCCATTGCAAACACTGTGGTTTCAGCTCCAACCACGCCTCCTCAACATGCTAAAGCTTATGCTAAACCTCCCACCTCACCATTGAGAGATGTTCTTGACCCTTATACTGCAAGCCTCACAGTCAACACTCATTACGCTGAACCGGCTGATGGCGTTGTGCATAAACAGCAGCCTTGTTTAGTATTTGCAGCTCAGCCTGCCGCTAAAGCTGAAGAACAAAAGCCAGAAGCCGAAGCTGTTGCTCCTGCGGGAAGTCGCTAGTAGTTCTTGACAGTTTACGCTCAATCTATATGATAATGCCCATCTCTAGTTTCATAGAGTAAACTAGGGTTTCTCTATAAATTACCGTATAAACTTAAGGAGTAATAAGATGAAAATTCGTCCTTTGCATGACCGAGTTCTAGTCCGTCGCGCAGAAGAAGAAACTAAAACTCCAGGTGGTATCGTATTGCCTGGCAGCGCGACAGAAAAGCCCCTGAAAGGTGAAGTCGTTGCAGTAGGTAAAGGCAAAATTTTAGAAAATGGCCAAGTTCGCCCTTTAGACGTCAAAGTAGGCGATAAGGTCTATTTTGGTAAATATGCCGGAACTGAAGTTAAAGTGGACAATGAAGAACTCTTGATGATGCGCGAAGAAGACATCATGGGCATTATTGAATAAGGAGAATATGAATGGCAGTTCAAGTAGATTTTTCCAATGAAGCACGCAGCTTAATGCTTGAAGGCGTGAATATTTTGGCTGATGCGGTAAAAGTGACCCTAGGGCCTAAAGGCCGTAATGTAGTGATCGAAAAGTCTTATGGTGATCCAGAAATTACCAAAGACGGTGTGACCGTTGCTAAAGCCATTGATTTGAAAAACAAGCATCAAAATATCGGTGCGCAGATGGTTAAAGCGGTAGCTTCTAAAGCTAATGAAGACGCTGGAGATGGTACGACCACTGCAACTGTTTTGGCTCAAGCGATTGCTATCGAAGGAGTTAAATACGTCACTGCTGGTATGAACCCAATGGATTTGAAACGTGGGATTGATAAAGCCTTAAAAGCAGTTGAAGATTATTTACAAACTTTGTCAGCGCCTTGTAAAGACAGCAAAGCTATTGCCCAAGTAGGGACCATTTCTGCCAACTCAGATGAATCAATCGGTAATATTATTGCTGAAGCCATGAAAAAAGTAGGTAAAGAAGGTGTAATTACTGTTGAAGATGGCTCTGGCTTTGATAACGAATTAGAAGTTGTGGAAGGCATGCAGTTTGACCGTGGTTATCTTTCCCCCTACTTCATCAATAACCAACAAGCTATGACCTGTGAGCTTGAGTCTCCTTATATTCTATTGGTAGACAAAAAGGTTTCTAATATTCGCGAAATGTTGCCTGTATTAGAAGCTGTAGCAAAAGGTGGTAAGCCTTTGTTAATTATTGCTGAAGATGTAGAAGGCGAAGCTTTGGCTACTTTAGTAGTCAACACCATCCGTGGTATTGTTAAAGTCTGTGCAGTTAAAGCGCCTGGCTTTGGCGATCGTCGTAAAGCAATGCTTGAAGATATCGCTGTTTTAACCGGTGGTACCGTGATTTCTGAAGAAGTCGGATTAAGCTTGGACAAAGCAGGCTTGGAACATTTAGGCCATGCTAAAAAAGTGTCCATCAGCAAAGAAAACACCACTATTATCGATGGCAGCGGCGAAGCTAAAAACATTGAAGCTCGCACCAAGCAAATTCGTGCTCAAATTGAAGAAGTGACCTCTGACTACGATCGCGAAAAACTGCAAGAACGTTTAGCTAAATTAGCTGGCGGGGTTGCGGTGATCAAAGTAGGTGGAGCCACTGAAATCGAAATGAAAGAAAGAAAACAACGCGTGGAAGATGCACTTTCTGCAACCCGTGCAGCGGTTGGAGAAGGCGTATTGCCAGGCGGTGGGGTAGCTTTAGTTCGCGCAGTGGATGCCTTGAAAAAGCTGAAAGGGGATAACACCGATCAGGACCATGGTATTGCCATTATGCGTCGTGCTTTAGAAGCACCACTTCGTCAAATCGTGGCTAATGCAGGCGGAGAGCCTTCTGTTGTGTTGAATCAAGTTGCCCAAGGTAAAGGTCACTTTGGTTATAACGCAGCAACAGGCGAATTTGGCGATATGATCGAAATGGGTATTTTGGATCCAACCAAAGTCACTCGTTCAGCGATCAGAAACGCTGCTTCCGTTGCAGGCTTGATGATTACCACAGAAGCTATGATCACCCAAATTAAAGAAGAGCATGCTCATGGAGCTGGCGAAGCTGCCGGCGGTATGGGCGGCATGGGTGGTATGGGTGGAATGATGTAATCCCAAGAACCTGACATTCCCACGTAAGTGGGAAAGCCGTTCTATAAAAAAACCCGCTTAATGCGGGTTTTTTATTATTGAAATGAAGTAAATGAAAAGAGAGATTCATGAGCCAAGAAATTAAGTTTTACTTACTAATGGGCTTTTTTCACTTCCTCGGCCATTAATCTACCGCCAATAACGGCAGGAGAAATCACACTGTCTGCCCCGGCTTTTTTAGCTTTAGTGATATTATCGGCTTTTTCGATTCTGGCGATAATTTTAAAATTGTTTAGTTCTGATTTAAACTCTTTAGCAGTCATGACAATCACGACATTGGTGGAATCATTGTCCGTGGCACAAATAAGGCTTTTAGCACGATTCAATTGAGCTTGCTTTAAAGTTTCCTGGCTGGTGGCATCGCCTATCATGGCATGAAAGCCTTTTATTTCAATTTGTTTGGCAGATTCTGAGCTTTCAACGATAAACAAAATCCCCACGTTTTGATCAACCAGAGTATAGGCAGTTTGTAGGGCCAGCGAGTTATATCCACAAATGATGACGTGATCTTTATAGCTGCTTAACCTGTTCATAAAATTGACTACTCCTCTTACTCTTTTTTCAAAAAATGGTCCAAATAACATGGTGACAGTCGCAACAAAAGAACCCACGCCCACTATTAGCAAAGAACAAACGAAAATTTTGGCATTATTGGTAATGGGTAGAATGTCGCCATAGCCCACAGTGGTCAGGGTTTCCATGGTATAGTAAAAAGCATCCAGCCAACCATGGATATTATTAAACTGGTCTCTCATTAAATAGCTGCCGACTATCCCGTAGGTCACCGCAAAAGCAAATGAGAATATCCCAATCACTTGGTTATAAGGCATGGGACGATGGTTGATAATATTGAATTCACGTTTAAATAAAAACAATAAAAACCCGAAAATTAAAGACAGCATAAAGGTTGAAACAGTCAAACGCGGATATGTACTGTTTAAAATCATTAAGGCCAATATTATAAAAGCACCGCGCCAAGCCGTTCTTTTTCTTTCAAATAGGCCAATACCAATCATAACCAGCATGGTACCCAAGGCCACTGATAAAAGGCTGCTCACTTTTAAAGAGGGAACCAGTTCAAAATAACTGAAATAATGCTTAATCTCTGCCCCGGCATGAAGTCTAAGGGTAGAAGACATCCCCACCACTATGTTCAATATACCGTTTAGGATAACCGCAAATGCAATGAAGGATGGCATAGGGTTTCTACGAAATGTTAACTTCAAGCAAGACTCCAGTTTACTCGTTCTTAATATAAGATATGATAGTCTGATCCGAGCTATCAGCAAATAGTGGTGTTTATGCAAACTGTCATAATTCATCTTAGCGATGTAATGAGCCAGCACAGCCCAAACAGGCTTTGGCAAGACTGGATCAATAGTTTGCGCGCCTATGCTTTTATCGGACAGCAAGCGCCTTTAGACCTTCCTATTAGCAATGGGATGATAAGTTTTAATTTAAGCAATTTATCATCAGAACAGGCTTTTCAGCTCTATCTTGTTCCTGGGCCCAATTCACTTTATGGGCAACAGGCAGTGAACATTGTAACGCTAAATGGCGCCCCAATAAAGAACAGTTCTTATCCTTCTGATAGAGTTAGCTTGCAAAGCAAAGACTGGCAAGCTTCCAATCAAGTGGAAATCGGCCTATTGGCACCTGCTATCCTAATAGATTGCAGGGCAAAGCATTCCAATCCTGCTTTAAGTTCAGAACAATTAGCTTATTTTCAGGCTAATGCTAATAATGCGACTGTTTTTATTCATGGTTTCGATGTGCCGGCAGGTCAATACGGCCCTGCCATGCCGGGAATAGATAACAGCTTAGGCTACACTCTTTATAGAGAAGAAGGCCTTGATCCTAGTCTAAATGGTACTGGTGCTTATAACTGGTTAATCTGCATGGAGCATAACTTAAATGTCGCAGCGGGTTTTGATGGCAAAGACTTTAGCCAATATACTAGAATTATTGGGATTATTTGGGACGGCGATCCATCTTCCATTTTAGATTATATTTTGGCGGTAAAAGAAGCGGGTTTAGCTTCAGCTTCAGTGCTGGCTGTAATCAAGCAGTTGCTTAGACATAATATTCATATTAATTTAATGGCCCATAGTTTAGGTAACCAGGTTTTATTAAAAACTTTGGAAAGCCTCGGCCAAGACCCTCAATATGCTGAGGCAATCGATCATATTTTTATGTGGGAAGCGGCCATTCCTGATAATGCTTTTTCAGATCCTCCGGTCAATGAGGACTTTAGCAAAGACTATCGGTTTGCTAATGCCCATAAAAGTTTTAAAAAAGCGACCGTGCTTTACAGTTTACATGACAATATTTTGGGGCCAGTCGATAAAAAAGATCCCGATATGTGGCAAAAGTTAAATGATCCATCAGGTGGAATTGTTATTACCGGGATTGCAGAAATCATTAGCTGGTTTGATAGCTTTAATATCGCTGATCACCTTAAAAGTGTTTACAACATTGCTAATATGTTTGGCACGCCCTTTACCGAGCTTTTAAAAAGCCGAGCTAACCGCTTAAGCTTTTACCAAAGATGGATCAGTTTGCATCCCTCAAACCAGCATGGACTAGCTTTTGCAGCCAGTTTGGACGAACAAAAAGAATATTATGAACAAGTTTGTCCTGACCCTTACAATGCCTTGAGTTTAATGTTTGGCGGGCTGGATAAGGGCCTGCTGCGCGGCATTGTTGAAAGTGAATTCGATCTGTTGTCATTGCGCTTAAAGCAATGGGCCAGCCTGCCTGAAAAATGGGTGGATGCTTTAGAGCATAAACCCTTCAAGAGCCCTATTGTCAGAGATAAAGTGGGCAATGATATGGCGGCTTTGATTATTAGCGTATTTACTTCGCAAAAAGCTGA
>JARDZR010000065.1 GCA_029240715.1 Gammaproteobacteria bacterium | reverse complement strand
TGTTACATCAAAAATTCGCTTCATTATTAACTGCATTGAGTTTAATCACTCATTTTAAATGCTTTAATTATAGCCTGATTCACTTTGCATACATCATATTTTTCTTCGGCTAACTTGCGACTGGCTTGCCCCATGCTAAACACTAAATCAGGTTGTTCTATAAAGTGTTGCATCGCACTAGCTAGAGCTTGTGGATTTTTAATAGGGACTAAATAGCCATTTTTTCCCAGCTCAACAGTTTCACGGCAGCCCGGCATTGTTGTGGTGATAATTGCCCTCCCCATTGCCATCGCTTCTAAAATGGCCCTGGGAGTCCCTTCTCGATAATAAGAAGGCAATACAAATACACTTGCCTGTTCTAAAGCAGGCCTCACATCCTTTAAGTCTCCTAAATACTCAATTGCAGCTGAAGCCAGCCATTCATCAAGCTCAGATTGCTTGATACTGGAAGGAGAAGGATAATGCGGCCCAGCCAGTAGAAATTTGACATCGGGATAGCGTGATTTAATGATTTTAGCCGCAGCCGCATAATCAGCTATGCCCTTTTCATGTAACAGCCTGGCAAGCAAAATAAAGCTGCACTTTTGCGGATAAGGCTTAAGCGGATACTCGTTTAACTCTACTCCGGAACCATTTAAAATTGTCACTTTATCAGCAGCAATAAGTTTATTATCAATAAATTGCTTGGCATCGTCCGGGTTTTGAAAAAATACCACCTGGTTCCACTCAAATACTTTTTTAAGCAGCCTTTTTAAAACGCTCTGCAGGCAAGATTGTTTAAAACTATTTCCAGAAAAAACATAGCCTAAGCCGGTCAACATCGAACCAATATGAGCAACTTGGTATCGCTTTGCAAGCCAAGAGCCATATAGAATGGGCTTTAAGGTATAGCTCAACACATAGTCAGGCTGATAGTATTTCAATATTTTTCTTAGATCCAAAATGGCTTTGATATCAGAAAAAGGGTTTAGGCTGGTGTGTTTTAGACGAATAGGCGTAAATTGAATAGCATATTGGGCTAATACGGATTCTGCGTTTTTATCTTCTGGCGCTGCGGCCATCACCTGATATCCCATCTTTTGCCAATCTTTCATGAGATGCAGGCGAAATCTGATTAGGCTTTGGACCGAACTGCCAAGAATCAGCACTTTTTTGCTGCTATAAAGATTTTCATAAGCACTTGTCATGTTTTTAATATGATAATGCTGCAGCACTCTGTTGCGGGCTAATTGTCCCAACGCTTGTCTGTGCTCAACTGATAGGCCCATCATATCAGTCATCGCCTTAGCTAAGGCATTGGCGTCATTGGCTTTAACTGCATAGCCACTATCAGCAATGATTTCAGCGCAGTCTCCTATCTTGCTTACCACGCAGGGGAGTTCACAGCTCATTGCCTCCATGATAATTAACGGGCTGGTTTCCCCGGAAATAGAAGCGCTAAGCAAGCTATCCAAGGCAGGCAAGTAATCAGCCACTTTTTGAATTTCCCCGAGCAAAATCACCTTGTCATTTAATTGGTACTTTTCAACAAGCTCCCTCAATTCAAGATTGCTTGAATCCATAGCAAAACCCGCCAATATCAATTTGCTGGGCTGGCTAGATTGCTGTAAAACTTGGCTATAGGCCTTTAATAAAACACCCAATCCTTTTTGAGGATGGAATCTTGTAAAGCTGCCCCATACAAATTCATTTTCAGCGATGCCAAGCCTCTGTCTTGTTGCTGTGCGCAGCTCAGTTTTTCTTACAAACTTTTCCGGATCAATGGCATTGCTGATCACAGTCATTTTATTGGTTTGATAAGCATAAGATTCATGGTAGCTTTGGGCATTTTTTGCAGTGAGCACAATCTTGCTTGGCAAATAATAGGATAATCTTGCGCATAGCTTCATCACCCACTTGGTAGTTGTTTTAAGATTAGCAGCATCGCTGTGGTGAATGCTCCAGATAATTTTCCTAAGCCCAGCCATTTTTGCGGCCAGTCCGCCTAGAAAATCAGCGTGGTACATCCAGGTATGGACTGCATCTGGCCGAGCTGACTTAAAGATTTTAAACAAGCGCCAAGCAGCCAATAAAGGGAAAACTTTATTGGCCTTAAGATAAGTTATTTTACAGGGTAGGCCTGCTATCAATTCAGCTATAGGCCCTGACTTTCCCAAACAAACCACTTCCATATCAAACTTGCTATGATTGGCGTTTTTAAGCAGTTCATATAAAAGCACTTGCGCCCCACCAGACGATAGACTGGTGATGACATGAGTGACTTTAATTTTGCGGGGATGCATTGCGTGGTTTATACCTGAAAACGCTTACGTAAATAAGCCTTCCATGTTTCGCCAAATTCGGGATGCAACATAGCGTAGTCTAAATTTGCTTCTAGATAGCCCAGCTTACTGCCGCAGTCATATCGTTTGCCATTAAAAGAATAGGCCATGACTTTATGGGTTTTAATCAGCTCGGCAATAGCATCGGTCAGCTGTATCTCCCCGCCTTTTCCTGCTGGAGTTTTTTCAAGCAATGCAAAAATTTCAGGGGGCAAAATATAACGTCCGACAACGGCTAAATTGGAAGGCGCATCAGCAGGCTTTGGTTTTTCAACTATTTGGGTCACTTTGCCATTTGAATCAGTCGCCACGATTCCATATTGTTGAGAATGCTGCATTTCAATTTTCTCAACAGCCAATATTCCAGCCCGGTGCTCGTTATAATGATCTACCATCTGAGCCAGGCAGGCCTTACCATTACCCTGAATTAAATCATCTGCCAGTAAAATAGCAAAGGGTTCATTTCCCACCAAATCTTTAGCGCATAATACTGCATGCCCAAGCCCTAATGCCTCTTGCTGCCTAATGTAAATGCAGTTAATGCCTTTAGGCGGTAAATTCTGCACCTCAGTTAAAGCTTTGAGCTGGGCTTTTTCGGCAAGCTTGGCTTCAAGCTCATAGTTTTTATCAAAATGATCTTCAATCGCTCTTTTAGCGCCGCTTGTAATAAAAATTAAATCTTTAATTCCCGCAGCAATCGCTTCTTCAACTGCATATTGAATCAGCGGCTTATCTACTACAGGCATCATTTCTTTTGGACTGGCTTTGGTTGCAGGCAAAAATCGGGTCCCCAAACCTGCAACAGGGAATACTGCTTTACGAATAACTGACACTGACTTCTCCAGCTTACTTGCTAGGTAAATAATTTAAAGGATTGACCACAACGCCTGCTTTTCTAATTTCAAAATGCACTTGGGCTTGCTGTTGGGCTTGACCCATGGTGGCGATTTGCTGGCCACGAGCAACTTGCTGCCCTTCTTTTACCAATAATTTCTGATTATTGCCATAAGCGGTTAAGAAGTTATAAGCATGTTTGATAATAATCATATTGCCATATCCGCTGGAACCGATTCCGCTAAATAGCACCTGTCCACTGGCAGCAGCATACACAGGCTGCCCGACTGTCCCGGCAATATTAATACCTTGTTGCACGCCGGCCTGATTAGAGCCAATCAAACTACCCTGGGCAGGCCAAGACCAAACGACCCCCTCTGCCGTATTAGTAGAACTAAGCGCTGGGGTGTTTGCACCTGCTGACACGACAGGTGCTGCAGCTTGGCCCGCAACAGGAGTCGACACCACCTGATTAGTGCTGACTGGAGCAGGCTCATTCACAGGTTGAGGCACCGCAGGAGGCAACTGATCACCGCGTAGGTTCTTAATTATTAAGGTTTGCCCCGCTCGAATTTGATAGGGCGGAGTGAGATTATTGTAGCTTGCAATGCTTTGCGCGCTGACGTTAAATTTACGAGCGATGTTATTTAATGTATCACCTGATTTCACCGTATAGTTGCCACCTGATAAGTTAGCAGAAGGCGCAAACCAATTTTGGGAACAAGCAGTTAAAGTTAATAAGCTTAGCGCTAACAAGGACGCTTTTTGCCAGTTTCTCATAGCTAACTCCTTATGATTCAATCCAAGTTTGCATTGATTTAATTCTTGGGTATGAGGTCAAGTCAACTTGCATGGGGGTGATAGAAACAAAGTTATTATAAACCGCGTGAAAATCTGTTCCCTCACTGTCATCTTTAACTTTGCCAGACTCTCCCAGCCAATAAATTCTACGGCCACGGCCATCTTCTGTAGGCATTAGAGGTTCTGAAAAATGCCGTTCGCCTTGTCTGGTTACTTTCATGCCTTTTATTTCTTCCATAGGTACATTGGGAACATTGACGTTTAAAATTATGCCAGGCTCCATTGGAGAGCGCATCAGTTTTTTCACCAAATCACAGGCAACTTTAGCAGAAGTATCATAATACATTTTACCATGATGCCCGATACAGGAAATAGCAATCGAGGGCAAGCCTAAAAACCTTCCTTCAATCGCCCCACCCACTGTACCTGAATAAATCACATCGTCACCCAGGTTAGCCCCTGCATTAATTCCGGAAACCACCATATCAGGTTCCTCATTCATAAAGCCGCTTAAAGCCAGTTTTACACAGTCTGCGGGGGTACCATTAAGCTGATACCAGCCGGTAGGCGTTTCCTGTACTCGAAGCGGGGTTTCTAAACTAATGGCACTACTCACTCCACTTCTATTTTGATCAGGAGCAATCACAGTCACTTTACAAAACTCAGCCAAAGCCTTAGCTAAAGCCATAATCCCTGGAGCAAACACCCCGTCATCATTGGTTACTAAAATATGCACTATTTTTTCCTTTTAACTGCTGCCATCAGCCTTTAATATCGCCTGATTGACTAATTGATAAAAAGTCTCGCCTTGCTTGACCATGCCTAATTCAACTCTAGCTCGGGCTTCTACTTCATCATTACCCTGCTTTAAACCCTGTATTCTTTGATAAAGCTGCATATTATGCTGCGTGTCCTTTTGATTCACTTGCTCAAGTCGATAGATTTTATAATCCAATATCAACAAGCTAGTTACACTCGAGGGGCCCAGCCATAGTGAAAACTGCAGTAAAAAAATCAATACTCCCATTATCCATAAAAACATATCAAAGCGGCTCATGTTTTGCCAATATCTAGCATCGGTAATCCGGATCAGCTTAGGAGCAAGCTGTTCTAGGTATTTGGCTAGCACAAGGCTTTTTAGTTTCATAAGAATCTCACTTTATTTCATTTGGTAAAAAGCGGCTTTGCCCGGGTAGACTGCTTTTGTGCCCAGCATCGCTTCTATTCTTAACAACTGATTATATTTAGCCACTCGATCAGTGCGGCACAAAGAACCGGTTTTTATTTGACCTGCATGGGTGGCTACCGCTAAATCGGCAATAGTGGTATCAGAAGTCTCGCCGGACCGGTGTGAAATAATGGCAGTATAATTGGCATTTTGCGCCATTTTAATAGCCGCCAAGGTTTCTGTTAAGGTCCCGATCTGATTCAGTTTAATCAAAATTGAATTGGCAATATGCTCTTTAATACCGCGCTGTAAAATTTCGGTATTGGTAACAAATAAGTCATCCCCTACCAACTGCACTTGCTTACCCAGTCTTTCCGTCAATATTTTCCAACCATGCCAATCGCTTTCATCCATGCCGTCTTCAATACTGACAATAGGATATTGCCTGGTCCAGTTTTCCAAATACCCAACAAATTCTTCTGAGCTTAACAATCTGTTTTCAGAAGCTAGATGATATTGCCCATTTTCATAAAATTCAGAACTCGCTAAATCCAAAGCAATATAAATATCCTTGCCCGCTTTAAAGCCTGCTCTTTCAATGGCCTCTAAAATAATTTCTATTGCAGCTGAATTAGAAGGAAGATCTGGAGCAAAACCGCCTTCATCTCCTACCGCGGTGTTCAAACCTTTTTGCTGCAAAATTTTCTTTAAAGTATGAAAAACTTCAGCGCCGTATCTTAATGCCTCTGAAAAGCTCGGGGCACCTACCGGCACTATCATAAATTCCTGCATATCAACGTTATTATCAGCATGTTCGCCGCCGTTGATAATATTCATCATTGGAACTGGCATGGAGTATTTGCCATCCTGATTTAAATACTCAAACAAAGCCTTGTCGGCATCTTTGGCAGCAGCATGGGCCACAGCAAGAGAAACTGCCAAAATGGCATTGGCGCCAAAATTTGCTTTATTAGGGGTCCCGTCTAGTTTAATCATCATGTCATCAATATCGGCTTGCTGAGATGCGGCCATACCCAGCAAAGCATGTTTGATTTCATGGTTAACATGATGAACTGCTTTTAATACGCCCTTACCTAAATATCGCTTTGGATCATGATCACGCAGTTCTAGAGCCTCGCGAGATCCAGTTGATGCACCTGATGGAACAGCAGCATAAGCTTTAGTCCCTGAAGATAATTCTACCTCAGCTTCTACCGTGGGGTTGCCACGAGAATCTAAAATTTCACGCCCAA
>JARDZR010000064.1 GCA_029240715.1 Gammaproteobacteria bacterium | reverse complement strand
GCGTATTTGATGAGTTTTTTCATGACTCCCGCTGCCTAAGCGCTCAAGCTCTTTTACTAAAAACTGATTAAGCATTTCTATTTTAGAGGCGCGGTATGTATCAGAGCTCAATACTAATTTGGCATGAGCATTTGCAGTCAGTTGTTTCCATTTAAGCTTAACAGCGTTTATATCAAATTGTACAGGGTCTGAAGGCTTTTTCAAGGCGTTATAAGCCCTGAATTCATTGAATAATTCTGACTCAAACTCATCAATATTGTTAATGATATATTGGTTAAATTCAGGAATAGTTAGCAAGCTGTTTTCTAAAAGCTGCAGGCGTGCTGTCATATATCTTACAATTTCAGCTTTCACAGAGGTATTTTCGATAAACTGTTCGGCAATTTTTTGGAACATCGATTGGCTAAGCAGCAGGGCTTTTAAAAAATATTTCCATTTTTGTTTTTCAAATTCTTTTTTAGCAGCTGTATTTTCAAAAATGACTCGTATTGTATTGAGAGGTTTAGCATCACTGCCTTTGCATAAAGGAAAGTTGATCAAGTCTCTTGTCGTAATAGGGAAGGCTTCAGCAGGCTTGATATTATAAAAATTTCGATCTACTTGGTCGGGCATTATAGGGGTTTTCTGGTATTTACAAAGCAATGGCCATAAGCTTTGGCCAAAATCAATCCGACATATTTGGCTTGTCTCTTCGATGATGCCTACATTTTTGTAATGACAGTCATTTTCTGCAAAAATATAGTTAGCAACCAAAGCCCTAGCTAAAGATTTGGCCTGCTTTTGGCCGCATCGGAACTCAGCGCCGTAAGGGCGGGCTTTTCTCTCGGGATAAGGGCCTTCAGCAGGTAAGGCTTCTTTATATTCAGTTTTGCTGGCATCCATTCTTTTAAAATGTATCTGCTTGGAAGCATGAAAATTTACTTCAGCAGCACTGATTTCTTTTACTGCTCGAGATTTTGGGGCGCAGTCATTCAGCATTAAGTTATAAAAGCTGCCTACAGTGGCTTCAATATCAGCATGGGACGCTTTTTTAATATACCAATAGTTTTGGTCGCGCTGTTTGAGAAACTTCTCTTTAGGCTTTTTATGGTGGATCCTAACAGAGGTGTCTGTTGCAGCACCTTTATCGAAGTTGCCTAAATATTTCAGCTTTGCTGGCTTAGGCATTTCAATTCCCCCTGTTTGAACTATTTTTTTGGAATGGTGTTATAATTAATATTTTGCTGTAAGTCTATACGAAAAAATTAAGGCTGTTTATTTGAAATGAAGAATTCTAGCTATTACGCTTATATTTTGTTGGCATTTTCGCCTTTAATGTGGTCAGGCAATTTCATTGCTGGGCGAGTGATGCATGCCGAAATCCCTCCTTTTGCTCTAAGCTTTTATCGCTGGGCTTTGGTGGTGATAATATTATTGCCATTTGTTATAAAACAGCTGCCAGCATGTTGGCCTCGCATTAAAAGAAACTGGCTAGCGCTTAGTTTTTTAAGTCTATTTGCTATGGCTATTAACAGTCCAGCTTTTTACTTAGGACTTCATTTTACTACTGTCATCAATGCAAGCTTAGTCTATTCTACGGTCCCTGCTTTTATCTTACTGCTGTCATGGATAATTTTAAAGGAATCACTTACGGGTTTAAAACTCATCGCCATTGTTATTTCGATTTTAGGTATTGTCATCATCATGACTCAAGGCCATCCGTCCTTATTGCTTAAGCTACAGTTTGATAAAGGAGACCTTGCAATATTACTGGCCGCAGTGGCTTGGGCTATTTTTTCGGTCTATTTAAAAGTTTTTCGAATTGATTTGCCCCCTATCATGTTTTTATTTGTAACCAGTGTAATCGGTAGCATAGTGCTTTTCCCCGCATTTTTAATTGAACAATATTTGGGTTATCACGCGGTATGGAGCTTGCAGGCAGGAGCAGGGCTTTTCTATGCATCAGCTTTTTCTTCTGTATTGGGGTTCACTTCCTGGAATTTAGGCATTGCCAAAAAAGGCCCGGCTATAGCGGGTTATTTTTTTAATTTATTGCCAGTATACAGCACCATTTTAGCGGTATTGCTGTTAGGCGAGCAGCTGCATATCTATCATGTTTTTGGAATCAGTTTTGTCTTGCTTGGTATTTTACTGGTAAATTTCAGCAAATAAAAAGGCCGCAGAGCGGCCTTTTTAGGAAAAAATCACTGATTACTTAGCACAAGGAGCGTTCGATTCGGTCATAGAAGCAAGTGACCAACCAGCGCCTATATCTGTGGTGTAGCTATAAATACAAAAAGCAGGGGTTTGAGCATATAAAGTACCATTAAAGGTGCCGCTATCAGCTGGATTGCTTGGGTGCGGGAAGACGCATGAGTTGGTGTCTTCACTGTAACCAGTAAAATTGCCAGCTTGCAGTCTTACCACGCTGGTCGGATTGCCAGGCATGGTGGAATTAAAATCGATGGCAAGGCTTTCTGGGCAGCTCACAGTTTCCTTTCCTCTTAAGCTAGCTGCGTTTGCTTGGACGGCTAAAAAAGCCACGGCTGCATTTCTTAAAGTATTAAACATAAAACACTCCTTGTTTGGTTTAATTTAAAACAACAACATTATGGCATTTTTTACAGAAAAAATCAATTTTTTCAGCATATTTATATCATAGAAAAAATATTATTTATCAACGGCTTGTATATTTTCTTCTATTTTTTCTCTTGTTTTTACTCATACGCTTGCAATATCACTGCCAGGCTCCTAAACTGCCTGAAATCTCTAAGGGTTTGGCATGCAGGCATTTTTAAAAGCAATTGAAGGGCATATCTCTCGAAGCCGGGTTTTAACTGACCCTTTAAGTCTCCACGCCTATTCTCATGATGCCAGCCATTATGTATTAATTCCCAAAGCGGTGGTTAGGGTCGATAGTGAATTGGAAGTTCAAGCCATTTTAAAAGCTGCCAATCAGTATCAGGTCCCTATCACATTTAGAGCGGCAGGTACCTCACTTTCCGGCCAATCTATTAGCGACTCTGTTTTGGTGGTACTGAATGAAAACTGGCGTGATTATAAAATTTTGGAGCATGCCGAAATCATTAAGTTACAAGCCGGTGTGTTAGGTGGAGAGGCCAATCTTTACTTGGCGCCATTTAAGCGCAAAATTGGTCCTGACCCCGCTTCTATTAGCAGTGCTAAAATTGCTGGGATTGCCGCAAACAATTCAAGTGGGATGTGTTGTGGAACAAAACATAATAGCTATCACACGCTAAACAGCATCCGGGTGATTTTTGCGGATGGCAGCATTTTGGATACGGCTGATAAAGCTTCCATTGCTGCATTTGCCAGCAGTCATAGTGCTTGGCTTGCCGCTTTATCTAACATGCGAGATTCCATAATAAATGACTCTGAACTTTTTCATAAAATACGTCGTAAATACGCAATTAAAAACACCATCGGTTATAGTTTAAACGCTTTTATCGACTTTGAAGATCCTATTGAAATTTTGGCGCATTTGATGATTGGCTCTGAAGGAACTTTGGGCTTTATTTCGGAAGTTACTTATCGGACTGTGCCGGACTATACTTATAAAAAAGCGGCCTTATTCTTCTTTGATAATCTGCAAATGGCGACTGAAGCTGTACAGGTTTTGCGGCAAACTGAACCTGAAGCTATTGAGCTTTTGGATGGAATTTCTTTGGACTGTGCTAAAGCGCATCTAGGGCAATATTTGCCAGCTCAGTTTAATATAGAAATGGCAGCATTGCTGGTAGATGTTAGGGGCAATGCAGCTGATGAAATCAATCAACAAATTGAAGCAATTTATAACAAGTTAAATCAAGTTAAAGGCTTTTGCTTTGATACCGGCTTTTTTGATGGTAAAGAGTATCGGCAAATTTGGCAGGTCCGTGAAGGTTATTTTGCCATGGTGGCAACCATGCGAGAAGCGGGAACTGTTGTTTTAATTGAAGATTTTGCAGTCCCATTCGAGCATTTGCCCGAAGCTGTAGCCGAGCTTAAACAGCTTTTTAAAAATTTAGGCTTTGAGAAAAGCAGTATTTTTGGGCATGCAAAAGACGCTAATCTGCATTTTGTGATGACTTTAAAATTTGACGTAGAGTCTGAGTTAAAACGCTATGAGCTTTTAATGAATAAACTGGCTGATTTAATTGTGAATCGATATCAAGGTTCTTTAAAAGCAGAGCACGGCACAGGGCGAAATATGGCGCCTTTTGTAGAAATGGAATGGGGGCAAACGGCGAATAAACTGATGTGGCAGCTTAAAGCTTTGCTTGACCCCAATGCAGTGTTAAACCCTGATGTGATCTTATCTAAAGACCACGAGCTGCATTTAAAAAATCTCAAAAAAGTACCTGAACTTACAAGTTTAATTGATAAATGCCTTGAATGCGGTTTTTGTGAAAAAGTGTGTCCTTCCAGAGAGCTTACTCTGAGTCCAAGACAAAGAATTGTGGCGCTTCGCAGTATGGAGCTATTAAAGCAGACCGATCCTGTGCAATTTCAGTCTTTGCAGAAAGCTTTTGAATATAGTGGCGCTGAAACCTGTGCAGCTACAGGGATGTGTGGAGAGGTTTGTCCGGTTGGGATTAACACTGGCTTGGCTATTAAAAACTGGCGCTCGCAGCATTTAACTCAAGTTAAGCACGGCTTATTGAGCTTAGCTTCCCGCTATCAAAAACTGACTTTAAAACTGCTTGGTTTTGCCTTAAGGGCTACAGGCAAAGCTTCTAAGCCTTTATTTCAATCCACTGCGCTTAAACCTGCCAATGAGCTAAATAAAAAAGTGGTTTTTTATCCAAGCTGTGGCTGTCGCTTGTTGGACAATTCCACTGAATCTGAAGCTCAGTTATTAAAGGAAATTTTAAATAAACTAGGTTATCAAGTTATTGTGCCGGATTTAAGGAACGAGTGTTGTGGCTTAATGTATGAAAGCGAAGGGGCCATGGATGTTGCATATAAGAAACGGCAGGATTTAATAAAGGCTTTGCAGCTTGCAAGCGAAGATGGCAATTTGCCGATTATCACTGAAAATTCAAGCTGTGCTTTAGAGCTGCAAACTAAAGGGGCACGTTTAAGCCTGCAGGACAGCTGGCATTTTTTAAGCCAAGCGCTAAGAGATTATCCTGTTAGATTGCTTAATAAAACAGTAATGCTTCATATAAACTGCAGCGTTTCTCGCCTGAAAGAAAAAGAAGCCATGCTATCACTAGCTAGACGTTGTGCCAAAGAAGTCATCGCGCCGCCTGATATTTATTGTTGTGGCTTTGCCGGCAGTAAAGGTTTTACTGTCCCAGAGCTGAATAAAAATGCTTTAAAAACACTGGCTTCTCAAGTCCCCGCAAATTGCCAGGAAGGCTATACATGTTTGCAGCCTTGCCAGATAGGCTTATCAAAACATAGTGGCATTCCTTATTATTCGCTGCTACATTTGATCAGGGAAAGCATTTCTGATTAATTGTAAATTAAGCCAAGTAAGCTGAGGCCATTATGAATCCATTTATCGACCAATCTATCGCTTTTTTACTCAGTCATGTGCCTTTTGTAGGCCTTATTTTAGCCTTTATTTTTGGGTCATTTTACGCATTAAGATGCCCGGCCGATAAAAAAGAAGGCTATTTACGCTACTTATTTTTATTCACAGTCGGCATTACCGGTATGTGGGGTTTTGTTATGCATGCCTTTTTCCCCGGCATTGCCGATAAATTTATTGGCTGGGCCGCTAGCCCGTTTGAATTTGAAGTAGCGATGGCAAATTTGGGAATGGGGGTAACGGGCATATTCGCTTTTCGGGCCGGCTATAGCTTTCGGCTCGCTACCGTGGTTTTTGTAAGCTGTTTTAGCTGGGGTGCAGCAATCGGCCATTTGTATCAAATGCTGGCCCATCATAACTTCGCAGCAGGAAATGCCGGATTGATATTTTATACCGATATTATTATTCCACTGCTGTTATGGCTGTTGCTGCCTTTTTCAAGAAAATAATGCCTCAGCTTGTTGGTGCATTATTGCTTACCAAATAACCAGTTTGGTTCATAATTATTGAAGCATCTAAGACATTGTCATTGAAGGTGTTAGTCATTTGAATAGTGGCCTTAGCCACAGCCTGGTCTGTCTCTTGAACATCGGGTAGCTGATAAGTGGTATTCTGGCTGTAGTGCTTTACACCAAAAATATCGGTTTGTTCAGTAGCATTGGTTGTTGAGCTTCCCTGAGAGGCAATGTAGTAAGACTTTAAAATTTGTGAGTTCTTGCTCGTAATCAAGAAATACTTATAACCATTGTTAAGCGTCAGTTCAGCGCAGCGCCTCAATAAGATGGCATTCACTCTATCAGCAGAAGTATAGGAATTGCCCTGTGCGGTAACCGTATAAGTGATTTGATTGAGCTGTAAATCGGAATAGCCACCATTGTAATTCAT
>JARDZR010000063.1 GCA_029240715.1 Gammaproteobacteria bacterium | reverse complement strand
TTTAGAGCATAAACCCTTCAAGAGCCCTATTGTCAGAGATAAAGTGGGCAATGATATGGCGGCTTTGATTATTAGCGTATTTACTTCGCAAAAAGCTGAACCCAGGCCGGCTATGGGGTACAGTGGGCCTTTGCAATCAGATGCGGTGACAGCAGCGCTTATCAGCAGTAATCGTTTATTTCCCATTGACCAGAGTGCTTATTACTTTACGCATTCAGCTTGTCGTATTCCTAGCCCAGATTTGATGAAACTTAGCTATCAAAAACAGCTGATGGGCAATGGGCCACAAGCTTTTGAAAGATTTGGATCATATCGAAAAACTTAAGGGTGGGCTATGCCATTTGCTGCAAAACAAGCATTTCTGGCTAAGACGTCCTGCACTCTGGGCCGAAAGCCATGGCCTGCTAGATCATGACCTTTTCTGCTGTTGGTCAGTTTAACGGTTTCAAAAAAAGCCACAGCATTCACTAGCTTGGGCGCAAATTGATTGATTGAGTTTTGTATGGAAGCTTTTGCTGAGTCAATTGTTCCACCGGGACTTAAATGAAAATTCAATATAGCCGTGTTCTCTCCGTAAGGGTCAGTTAAGTCGGTAACTGGCGAGCTGTATTTAATTTCAATATTACTGTTATCTAAGCTTTTTTTGACTCCGATCCCAATTGGGCATAAAGTATATTTTTTTGTAGCGCATTCTATTTCTGCTGGCAGCCCCGCTGCAGCTAACCAACCAAGAACCAAAAGGCTTGCTTTCTGCTCATCGTGAAAATCATAGTCTCTGGAACCGCCTTCGTTATATAAAGTCACTTTTGGCATAAGAATTTGCTCATATTTAAATCAGTATACTATACCCCATCCTAGGAGCTAAAAAAAGCGGCCTGGCCGGCACTCTGTAGTTTTTTTATTCTAACGGCCTTGAATTTGACTAGAATAAGCCTTATGTATTAAGCAATATGGTTGATGATAACTGAGGTGAATGATGAGATTGGATAAGCTGACTCACAAGTTCCAGCAAGCCCTGTCTGATGCGCAATCTTTAGCGATCAGCCAAGACAATAATATGATTGAACCCGTGCATCTTATGCTGGCATTAATTGACCAGCAGGATGGCAGCACTGCGCCTTTATTGACCCAGGCTAACGTTAACCTCAATGCCTTAAAAGCCGCTTTACAAAAAGAGCTGAATAATTTGCCTGTAGTCAAAGGCGAAATCGGCCAAGTAGGCGCTTCCAGTAATTTAGTTAAGCTGTTAACGATTGCCGAAAAGCTGGCTCAACAAAAAAAAGATGAATATATTTCAAGTGAGCTGTTTGTTTTAGCCGCATTAGAAGATCGCGGTAATCTGGGTAAAATTCTAAACCAATTTGGTGCTGAAAAGACGGCCTTAGAACAAGCCATTGATAAAATGCGGGGAGGAGCAAGCGTGCAGGATCCTAATGCTGAAGAGTTAAGAGGGGCCTTAGAAAAGTATGCCATTGACCTGACTAAAAGGGCGGAATCAGGCAAGCTTGACCCTGTGATAGGAAGAGACGATGAAATTCGTCGCACTATCCAAGTTTTGCAAAGACGCACCAAGAATAATCCTGTATTAATCGGCGAGCCTGGGGTCGGTAAAACCGCTATAGTCGAAGGCTTGGCGCAAAGAATCGTAAACGGTGAAGTGCCTGAAGGCTTAAAAAACAAAAAAGTGCTTTCTTTGGATATGGGCGCTTTATTGGCTGGAGCGAAATTCCGCGGTGAATTTGAAGAAAGATTAAAAGCAGTCCTGACTGACGTTTCTAAAAAAGAAGGCCAAGTTATTTTATTTATTGATGAAATCCATACCATGGTGGGAGCGGGTAAAGCTGAGGGAGCAATTGACGCGGGTAATATGTTAAAACCTGCTTTGGCCCGAGGTGAGTTGCATTGTATTGGTGCTACCACTCTGGACGAATACCGTCAATTTATCGAAAAAGATGCAGCTCTAGAAAGACGTTTTCAAAAGGTATTGGTAAGCGAGCCTTCTGTTGAAGATACCATTGCCATTTTGCGTGGCTTGAAAGAACGCTATGAAGTGCATCATGGGGTGGAAATTACCGACCCTGCTATTGTGGCAGCCGCTACTTTATCACATCGTTACATCACTGATCGTAAGCTGCCCGATAAGGCGATTGATCTTATTGACGAGGCAGCCAGTCATATCAGAATGGAAATTGATTCCAAACCTGAGGAAATGGATAAGCTCGAGCGACGCTTAATTCAGTTTAAAATTGAGCGGGAAGCCTTAAAAAAAGAGCACGATGAAGCTTCCAAAAAGCGCTTGCAGGATTTAGAAAGCAGTATTAAAAAACTTGAAAAAGACTATGCTGATCTAGAAGAAGTCTGGAAAGCTGAAAAAGCCCAAATGCAGGGCGCAACCCACATTAAAGAAGCTTTGGAGAAGGCTAAGCTAGAGCTTGAAGCGGCTTATCGGGCTGGAAACTTGGCTAAAATGTCTGAGCTGCAATACGGTAGAATCCCTGAGCTTGAAAAACAATTAGCCGCAGCCAGCCAGGTGGAGAAAAAAGAAAAACCAAAGTTGATTCACAACGCGGTTACTGAAGAGGAAATTGCCAAAGTGGTCTCTAAGGCCACCGGCATTCCAGTCTCCAAAATGATGGAAGGTGAGCGAGAAAAACTAATTCATATGGAGCAAGTTTTAGGCAAAAGAGTCGTGGGGCAGGATGAGGCTATTGCCGCAGTTTCCAATGCAATTCGCCGCTCTCGTTCTGGTCTATCGGATCCTAACCGGCCGATTGGGTCATTTCTATGCTTAGGGCCAACCGGGGTCGGTAAAACCGAATTGGCTAAATCTTTAGCGAAATTCTTGTTTGACAGTGAAGAAGCCATGGTCAGAATTGATATGTCTGAGTTTATGGAAAAACACTCAGTGGCCCGCTTAATCGGCGCCCCTCCAGGCTATGTGGGTTACGATGAAGGCGGCTATTTAACCGAACTAGTCAGACGCCGGCCTTATTCTTTGATTTTGTTTGACGAAGTTGAAAAAGCTCATCCTGATGTGTTCAATATTTTATTACAGGTCTTGGACGACGGGCGCTTAACGGATAGCCAGGGTAGAACGGTGGATTTCAAAAATACCGTCATTATGATGACCTCAAATTTGGGTTCTGACGTGATTCAGGAACAGGCCGCTAAAGGCGATTATGAGGCCATGAAGAAAAGCGTGCTGGCAGTAGTCGGGCTACATTTTAGACCGGAATTTTTAAATAGAATTGATGAAATCGTGGTATTTAGACCGTTAGCTGAGGCGCAAATTGTTAAAATTTGTGAAATCCAGTTGGAGCGTCTAAAACAAAGACTTTTAGAGCGCAATTTAAAGCTAGAAGTATCTCAAGACGCTATGAAAAAGCTGACAGAAGTCGGTTATGACCCGGTATTTGGGGCAAGGCCATTAAAAAGGGCGATTCAGCAATATATTGAAAACCCGCTGGCCCAAGACCTGCTAACTGGAAAATTTGTCTCAGGCGATACCATTAAAGCGGGTTTAAAAGCGGATAAAATAGTATTTGAAAAGGCTTAAAGCCTTTTCAAATATTTTCATGGATCCCGGGCAGAGACTGAGGAAGTGGCTGATAAAGTTGAAACAGTGCTGTCATCCAAACTTTTGCTGGCAAATACTAAGCCAAATTTTGGAGCCTGAGTTTCACCGTTGAGTTCAAATTCAACTTGCTGTTTTGCTTTATTCAAAATGCCAAGCAATCTATCGCATTCCGATGGGCTATAAAGACCACCTTCTTTTTTCATAGAGTTAAGCATAATGCTGCTCTTTTCTAATCCAGCTAATTTAGAGCTTAACATTCCTTGCAGTAGGGCAAAGGTCCCTGCTTTAATTTCACCTGATTCAAACATCTGGCGTAAAGCACCAACTAGTAAGAGGGTTTCAGACTGCTGTTCAGCTTTTAACAAAACCGCGCTAAAGGCTGTATAGTCTTTAGGGCTGATTTCCTTTTTTAGATTAGCCAGCATCTTTTTGGCATTATCTAAGCCGAGGCTTGAGACCATAGTCCGTAGATGGCATTTTTGATAAGTAGAAAAACCTGGGCCAGTGTCCATGGCGGCTATAATTTTAACAGCGAGCTGGTCTTTTTTATCCAATATCATCGTTCTCTCCTTGAACTTTTTAATCACATTTCACTTTCATTTCAATTTCGCTAGAACTAGCTGAGCTTGACCTGCTTGCTCTTGCTGCTTCAGCCTTGTCATATATTGATAACAACTGGTGAGTTTCATCACGGCAGATTAGGCCCACCACCCCTTTATCTTGATTGCATTCATGGGGCATCAATTTTACTTTGGCTTGGTAAATTCTGGTATTGCTGCCTTTCGCCCACTCTATTGCCTCATTAAGGCTGGCAAAAGCGTAGCGATTAAAGGTTTGATAAGTTTTTGCTGTGATTTTATCTTCATCAAAGCAATTTTTAAAGAAAGCGAGAGGCTTTTCACAATAGAAAACTATTTGGGGAGCTGATAGGCCCAAGGCAGGAGTTAAGCTATCGATAGTTGTGGCAAGGCTTTTAAAGTCTTTTTCGCTCAATTTAGCAGAATTAAGTACTTGAAATATTGCCCTTGAGCTTGCAGAAAAGGCTTCATTTTGACCCATATAAAATAATGGGTCAGCATAATCATAGCCAAAATGATCTAGCTGCTTGATTAACTCATCTGAGCATAGGCTTGTATTAGAAAGTCTGCGAAGGGCCTCAGTCTCAAGTAGGCCTACTTCACGTAAACGCTGGATACCATAAAAAATTTCAAAACTTCTGGTTTTAGCAAACAGTAATGAAAACATTCCTATTCCCTTAGGCTGTTAGTATGTAAACACTATAGCTAACTAAGCTTAAGGAAATATTAAGGATATTTTATATCTTAAGGACTTGTTCTACCCACAATTTTCTTAATTGATGGGATTCAGTACGATATTCCCGCTCAATTTTAGCGATATGCTGGCGCAGTTGGTTAATCGTGTTTTCAAACTGCAATTTAAGCTCTCGAATTTGCTCTTCGGCTTCAGCTCGCATAGTCCAAAGCGAATGTTTTTGCTGCTGATAATATTCGGTCGCTTTGTTCGCTTGGCTAAATTCATTATAAACTGCTTCATGGGCAGCTTTAGCAATTTCCAGTAGCGAGGAATGTTGGGATTGAACTTTACTCATAATTTATTGGGACCAAAAGCTTTGATATTGGCTGGATTATAGTAGAATATCACTTTTAAAGTAAAGTTATCAAAACTATGAGCCTTTTTAATTTATTTAAATCAAAGCCTGCTGCGTCAGAGCAAAAAGAAGCTGAACTAAGCTGGTTTGGCCGTTTAAAGCAAGGCTTGCAGAAAACTAGAAATGGTCTTGCCAGTGGCTTAAAGCGAATTTTAGGCCAGAAAATTTCAGAAGAAACGCTAGAAGAACTTGAAACACTTTTGCTTAGCGCTGATTTAGGCCTAGAGGTGACTCAGGGCATTATTGATGATTTAAATAAAAAATTAGGCTATCACGAGCTTAATCAACCAGAAGCGCTATACCAAGCTTTGAAAAAAGATCTAACAGAGATTTTAATACCCTGTGAAAAAGCTTTAAATATCGATGAAGCTTCTAAGCCTTATGTCATTTTAATGGTAGGGGTTAATGGGGCGGGTAAAACCACCACTATCGGGAAATTAGCTAAGCGCTTGCAGCAACAGAATAAAACGGTCATGTTAGCCGCAGGAGATACCTTTCGGGCTGCGGCGGTGGAACAGCTTCAGGTTTGGGGGGAGCGCAATAATATCCCAGTCATTGCTCAGCATGCCGGAGCGGATAGTGCTTCAGTGCTATATGATGCATTACAGTCTGCAAAAGCTAAAGGAATTGACGTGTTGATTGCCGATACAGCCGGGCGTTTACACACTAAACAAAATTTAATGGAAGAGCTTAAAAAGCTGATTAGGGTCATGCAAAAAATTGATCCCAATGCCCCGCACGAAGTCATGTTAGTATTAGATGCTGGCATGGGCCAGAATGCCTTATCTCAAGCCAAGCAGTTTCATGAGGCAGTACAGATTACAGGCATAAGTTTAACCAAACTAGATGGAACAGCCAAAGGCGGTATTATTTTTGCTATTGCTAAAAAGCTTAATTTGCCGATTCGGTTTATTGGGGTAGGAGAGGCTATTGATGATTTAAGGCCTTTTAATGCCGAGGAGTTTGTTGAGGCTTTATTTGACTAGCAATATTATGTGGTCATTCTCGCGAAGGCGGGAATCCAGTTTAAGGACTGGGCCCGGATTAAAAATTCGGCTGACAATTTTTTAAATATTAAAGCACTAACAGAATTTGGCACTTGCTAAAATCCTTAATTTCAGCTAGAAATCCAACAGCACAAGCTTTTACTTGGGAGTAATACATGAGTTTACAATCTACTTATAATGATGAATGGGTTAACCACGCCTACAGGCCTTTTACCCGTTTGTTGACACCCACTTTACTGAGCAGCCATTTGCCTTTGGGCTATTTCCCTTTAATAGGTTTACTGTTGGCAGTTATTGCTTCCTTGTTCTTTTCCTGTGACAGCTATGTAATGTTGCTGATTGGCGCAGTGTTAACTTTTAGCTTTGGGGTGTGGGAGCTATCGTCTGCGGAAGTGTCGGTAGTTAGGCAAAAAGCATGGGCTGAAAATTGGTATGCCAATCTTTTATCAAAATATAGCGAGAGCTTGCTTTTATTGGGCTTAACTTTACATTTATTTGATTCAAGCAGTAAAAATTTAATTTTTATCGGTGGCTTAGCCATCATCGGCAGTTTAATGTTTTCTTACTCATCCAGTCGTTTTTATGAAATAAAAAATCATTTGCCAACTCACGGTGCAGAAACAGCCATTGGGCAATCCTTTCGCTGGCTTATTATCAGCATTGGGGCTGCGGTGAACTTACCCATTTTGATATTGTTGATTATGGCGATTTTTTATAATGCAGCTGTGATACGACGCATTGTTTTATGGGCCAATAAATAAAGCCGTTAACGGTGGCCCAAAGCTCACTATTCAGCTTTTTCTAGCATTTCAGCAGCATGTTTTAAGGTGGACTCGGTAATTTCAATCCCGCCAAGCATTCTAGCCAGTTCATGTTGGCGGCCTTTCTTATCAAGAATTTGTACTTGCGAGGCGGTATGAGCTTTGCTTTTAATTTTTTCAATATAAATATGATGAGAGGCTTGGGCCGCAACTTGGGCTAAATGGGTAACACACATGACCTG
>JARDZR010000062.1 GCA_029240715.1 Gammaproteobacteria bacterium | reverse complement strand
ATGTTTGGCTTTTCTATTCTAGCCATCACAATACTATCTATAGTGATGCTTGTTCCTTATTAAAGGGTCATCTTTGTAACAGCATTGACTTCTTGGCATTCCGCTTATAAGTTATTTTTTTATTTGCGCGGAATACCTCATGCCATCAAATAAGTCTAAGACTTACTTTTTCAAAGAACGCGTTTTTCTTCCCGATGGGACTTTGGTCGATGCCGATGACGAAGATAGCATTGCCCCTTGGCGAAAAAAAAAGAACAATTCATATCTTGAATTGACTTATGAGACACGCAAAGAATCAATAACCCAATTTGATCCCGCCCCTATTGCAGAAGATGATGCTCAATCTCAAGAAATTATTGATTACTTTTTCAAGCATTTGAACTCGAAAGAAAACTTTGAAAAGCTTGTTAAGGGGCTTGAACCTCTTCTAAAAACCCCAAAACCAGTTTATTTAGCGCTCCAAAACACATTGATGCATATGAAGCGGTACAATTCCATACCTTTTACTAAGCAAGCTCATGTAATGTTTGTAAGGAGCTTACAATATTTACAAGAAAATGATGTTTCTTTACCTATGGAATGGCATATATATTTGCTTCATTTTCGTGGGAATCGAACTATCCAAAACTTTGCCCAGTTCTATAATTTTTGGTCCCCTGCTATATTGAACTTTAGGATGCCCATTCTGTTTAAGTACCTACATTTAATTGTTACAGGTAAATCTTCTGATTTTGTACCTATTTTTAAATATGCTCTTCAAAACGGTAGCGATATAAATGCCAAAGAACCTGGCTTTTCAGGCACTATGCTGCATTATTACATAGCGCATGAATGGCCGGACTCAGATTTCCTCATTGATCAATTTGAGAAAGCAAGAGATAACGGTCTTGCTCAATTTAACTACAGTATTCAAGATATTGAGGGTAAAACTCCTCTTTTGATCGCTGCAAAATGCAGGCGTTCCAGCGCCGTTATAAAGCTCTTATCATTACAGGCAAGAGGAATTGAGGTGGCAGTTGATATACCTGATAATCAAGGACGTACTCCTCTTTTAATGGCTGCCGCTCTAAGTGAACCTGAAAGTGTTGAAGCCTTGTTAAAAGCAGGGGCCGATGCTAAAGCAAAAGATAATAAAGGACGCGGACTTGATTACTATATGAATTTACCACAAGAAGAGGTAGAGGCTATATTGCACTCCATTCAAATTGAGCCTAGGCGCGCTCTAGATTCGCGTGAAAGCTGGCTCACTAACCATAATATGACTGCTTATATTCGTAGCGATGAAAGTAAAGATTCTCAAAAACGCGTGCTTATTTCATATGAAAATATCGACTTAATTAAAAAAATAAGTGATGAAGCACTGGCTAATGGATACCCTCAATTAAATGATGCTATAAAAAATTATTTTATGGGTGAATGGTCTAAAAAGCCTGGGCTCAGCGTGATTGAAGACTGTCTGACAAAACGCCCTCAAGTGATTGCTGTTGTTGAGGAATATAAAGCAAAAGATACTAGCGAGCCTAAACCAGAAATAGAGCTTATGGCTTCCCCAGTTCCCACCTATGCCAATCCCTTTATGGCTGTCACAAGCCAAACTTCTAGCCCTATGCTAGCTTCTCCCTCACCCACAGCTACAGCAAGTGCCGGGCTGCTGGGATCTATGCTGGCTTTTGATTTTCAATTGATGCTGACCCTATTGGTTATGGTAATGATTGCAGCTATTATGCGGCAGGCTTTTAACAAGCCAAGAACTCATGGCACTGAAGCAGTGCTTGAACCCACTGCAGAATAATTTTTTTAGGTAATTTAGCAAAAATTAGGGTATAGTCACGGTCGCTAACTTACTTAAGCATTACTTTCCTAATCTGAGCAATTTTAATGACCTTTTCTAGCCTTAACGTATTAGAACCCATCCTTCGCGCCTTGAATGAAAAAGGCTACAAAGAGCCTTCGCCTATCCAAAAACAGGCCATACCTGCCGTAATTTCAGGACGAGATGTTATGGCGGCTGCCCAAACCGGTACCGGTAAAACAGGCGCTTTTTTAATTCCCATTTTGCAAAGGCTGGCCTCAAGCAAGAACCCAGTACGCGCTAACTCCACGAGAGTCCTGATACTTACCCCAACTCGTGAGCTTGCAGCTCAGGTCTGTGAAAGCGCGCGTTTTTACGGCAAACACCTTAAAATGCGCTATGAAGTCGTATTTGGCGGCGTGAAAATAAACCCGCAGATGATGAGATTACGCTCAGGCGTGGACATTTTAGTCGCTACTCCAGGAAGGCTGCTTGATCTTTATAATCAAAATGCCATTAGGTTCAATCAGTTGGAAGTTTTGGTACTGGATGAGGCTGATCGCATGCTGGATATGGGCTTTATTCACGATATTAAAAAAATCATGAAACTTTTGCCTGAAAAGCGTCAAAACTTAATGTTTTCCGCGACCTTTTCCCCTGAAATCCGTAATCTTACTAAAGGCATTTTACATCAGCCTATTGAAATTAATGTCAGCCCCCAAAACAGTACCGCTGAAAACATTAAGCAAGTTATCTATACGGTTGATAAAACCCAGAAAGCCAAGCTGCTTAGCCTGCTTGTCCTTGACCAGAAATGGAGCCAGGTTTTGGTGTTTACTCGCACCAAGCACGGCGCTAACAAACTCGTTGAAAAGTTAAATAAAGCCGGCATTTTGTCCCTTGCCATTCACGGCAACAAAAGCCAAGGAGCCCGCATCAAAGCCCTGGATAGCTTTAAAAAAGGACAGATCACCGTACTTGTGGCTACAGACATCGCGGCAAGGGGCTTGGATATCAAGGACCTTCCTCATGTGGTGAACTTTGACTTGCCCAATGTACCTGAAGACTATGTTCATAGAATTGGCCGCACAGGCCGTGCCGGCAAAAATGGCGAAGCTTGCTCTTTAGTTTCTTCCGACGAAGCCGACCTATTAAAAGACATTCAAAAGCTAATCAAAATGACTATTCCTGTCGTGCCCAATGCCGGCTATAAAAAGCTTTAAGGCCCAAGATGAAGATTGGCGATGTTGCTGTAGCTTGCTTGAGCTATGTTTTTAATTTTTCCAAAAAAATTCATGCGTAATAATACCTAAATTTTCTTCAAAATATAATCTTGTAAAAAAATGTAAGCCGTTGAATACTGGTTAGGCTTTTCACTTCAAACTATCTCAGAGGGGGCTTTATGGCTTTTGCAAGAAGATTTAGTCTAAGCGATGCTGTACCAGGTGAAGAAATAAAATCACTGAATGTTGGGGAGGGCTATGATAGAGATGAAGTTAGCTCTGCCGTTCCGAGAAAAAGGACAGCAAGACATACCAGCGATAGCTTTTGCTGTGCTTTGGTTAAAGCGGTCTTCACTTCTCGCAAATCTATTAAAGCAGCGGCTGAATTTGATCCAGCTGCTGTGAAGATGCTAAAAGATAAGCCTGTTCAATTCAAAAGCCATTACGGCACTCATTATCTTGCAGAACAAGATATGGGCGCTGCTCTGATTATCTACATCAATGCAAAAACTGCCAAAGATGTCGTTACAAACAAACTCTCTTCTGAGTTGAACGCTTCTGTTCCCGGAACTGATTTTACAGCTGCGCTTAAAGCTTTGCATGAAAAAGTAAAGTCCAATGAAATCATGCAAATTGAATGTCGACTTACCGTAAAAGGCGTCACCTTCCCTACCGGTGATCTGGTTTTTAGCATTACAAAAGCTGATGGCGAAGCTAAATGGGCAAAATTACAGGATTTTGTTAATAAAACAGTAGCCAGCTTTGATAAAACTGTTGAGAAAGCAAAAGGTAAATCCTATGCATTTCATACCTTTGAAGGCCGCTTTAGAGATTATTGGAATATTGCAGTGGCTGCCAACCCTGAAAACGCTGCTGTTCATGACCAGGTCACTCAACATATCCTTGGTTCTCGAGAAATAGAAAACTTAATCAACAGGCTGGCCCATGCATTTGAGGGCTGCCCTGATGCATCTGATCAAATTGAGAACTTAAATATAGCTCATAATAACTTACGTAAAGCCCGTCATAGCCTGGAAACTGCCTGGGCAGGAGATCCCGCCAAGATACTGGCAACCTATGAAACCAATGTTGCTAAAATACTGGCCGGACTGGATACCCTGCTTGCTGAGTTGCTTCGCCTTAAGTTAATTCACGCGGCTTTTCCGGTTGTGATAAGCACTAAAATAAAAGATCATATCTATAACATTAGCCATAGTTATAGAACCGGCGCTAAATACAGCACTTTTGTGGGTTACCATCGTGATCGCCCGCCCATCTCTAATATCTATTTAGTTCCTGCTGAAAGAGGCCAGTACTTCGTGGGAGACGGCAAGCAAGTCTATCTAAGAATTGCTGACAAACGCGGTGAGTATGCCATTATGCCTACCTTGACTGTTGATTTCGATAAGCCACTGTGGCCAACCGTGGAAGCTATCGATAAAGAAGGGGCAAGCTGGACAATCCAGTATCAAGATGACGCAAGAAGGACCTCAGCGCTTGCTGATAACGATACTGTTATTCTGGTTCATCCCGCTACCAACAAACAGTTAGGGGATAGCAAAAGAGATGGAGAAGTTCAGGTAAGCGGCGAATATACCGTTGGCTGTCAGGCGGTTGCAAAATCAACAGAAAGAGAAGGGATGGTGTACCGGGTGGGTCTACATCCGGCAAATAACTTTAACCGCGCTCTAGTCTATCCTGTGGTATCCAGCCTGGCTAAAGCAATGAATTCATTTAGCCAGACCCTGACAAAGGGCATTGCTAGCATTACGCCAGTAACAGATGGGGTTTTAGCAACTTATCGCAGCCCTGCTCATAGGGTTGTTCAAGGGGCGTTTGCTGGATCAGGTGGCGCTGCAAGCGGATCTAGTAGGCCAGCTGCAGCACCCGTAGCTGAATGAATCTTTAATGGAATTTGATTTCAAGCCTGCCAGGTAACTGGCGGGTTTTTTATTATCAAAAAATATTAATATAAATCAATAGTATATAAAGATATTGGCAAATCATGCATTGATTTTATGGGTAAAGTTCACCCTATAAATTCCTTACTGAAAGCGGCAGTTAGAATTCCCGCAAAATACCTATATATTTACTCTATGCAATTAAATTTGATCTCAACATCAACGAGGACATAATGAAAAGAACAATAAAAGTGATCGCTGAAATGGGTTGTGATGCAAAAAAATCTCTTTTAATTGAAATGTCCCAAGACATGATCAGTGGCTTGAAAATTGATAAAGACGGCAACGTAGATACCCAATGCTTGCTTGGCATGTTGATGATGATGGAGCAAGAAGCTGCTCTTGAGGCTGATGAAAACGCAATGGGTATCTCAGAGCAATTGGACCTTACTTTAAATATTTATGATTCTAGCCGTGCTGTTAATTTTGAAAATAAAGCTTTGAGCTAAAAGGTTAGCAGATTGCCTCAAGGCGAGCTGCTTGGAGTGTTTATTGCCAAGGATGGCATTTGCTTAAAGCGAGCCCAAGATGAAGCACTGTTCCCAAACCTTAGCAGCTCTGTCATATCCTATTTTTAAATAACCTCTCTGCAAATGGCTGATTTATAGACTATTCTTCTTTTGAGTCTATTAAAATCGAGAGGATAAAAATGCAGCCGTTAAATATTGCAGCTTTAGTTTTATTGGCCTTAGGCGTTGTCGCACATTTTGCCTTACCACAGATTCTTTATTTACCCGGTCTATGCTTTTTCATAGCCGTGTTATTACATTCATATATGGTTTGGGGCTTGTGGCGTACCGGAGTTTATGTAGCGGGGGCCATGATAATAGGTTTTATAGCCGAAGCCCTTGGCGTTAATACCGGCGGCTGGTTATTTGGCGTGTATTATTACAATCCTGCACATGCTTTATATCATCCCGCTATTCTGTCAGTACCCCTTTATATTCCTGTGGTCTACAGCTATTTGCTTTATGCAGGAAATTTCGTCTGTATCGCGATTTCCCGTAATTTATTAAAAAGGTCCAATATCTTAGTATTAGCCCTGTTGTCTGGAATTATCTTAACCCTAAAAGACTTGGCTACCGATCCTCTACGCTCCACAGTTGATCAAGCTTGGATATGGACTAACGGTGGCTCTTATTTTGGTGTACCCGTCCATAATTTTATTGGCTGGACAGCTGTATTTACCATTATGACATTGATTGTGGTATCGATTACCTGGATGGTAAAGGGCTATAACCAGACAGTTATCATCAGCAAAAACACCCTTTATTTCCCCGTGTTGTTGCTACTAGCTGTAGTCCTGTTTGGCTTTATAGGCGGGCTTCAAGCCCCAGCAGCCTATAGTGCGCTAGGATGCGTCAGCGCTTTCATATCGGTAATTTGTTTAGCGCCTTTCTTTATTTTGGCCTGGTTTAACAGCTTTAAGTAAATGTTTGCCGGCGCATAGGCAATGTCTATGCGCTAGGCTTTCTTATGCTAAGATTACTTAGAGTTGGTTCAAACCATTGAGGCATAAGAATGCATAATCTATTAAAAGCTCTTGCTGTGATAGTTCTTTCTGGCTTAGCCTATTATTTTTCTTCAGGATTTGGAGCAATATGGGCCTTGATGTGGCTAGCCCCTATCCCTGTGTTAATCTACGCTTACAGTCAAAGCTATGCCAAAGTCAGCTTGGTGGCTTTTATTGTGGGCCTTGCTCCTGGCATCAATACCATAATTGGATATTGGCTAACTGGTATTCCAGTCCAATCTTTTATAATTGCAGCGCTTATTCAAAGCATACAGTGGACAGTGGTTATTCTTCTTAGCAGTGTTTTAGTTAAGCGAATTAAAACCCCTTGCAGCCTATTAGCTTACCCCGCGCTACTTAGCTTATTAGAATGGCTGGTATCACTGGGCCCTCAAGGGACTTTTAACACAATTGCCTATAGCCAACTGCATTTCCTAGCAGCGATGCAAATTGCCTCTTTAGCTGGCTTTTTTGGTGTTAGTTTTATTCTATCCTTATTTGCTTCCAGCCTTGCTTATACTGTGGTTTTCCACAAAACCGAATCAAAATCCTGGCTAGCGCTTATCTTAAGCTTAGCAGTAGTTGCCAGCTGCTTGGCTTATGGCTTCTATCGAACTCAAGCTTATAATGAGCCCTCTACTAGCGTAAAAGTGGGCCTCGCCTCATTAGATCGATCACCAAAAGTGGTTTATAACCCTGCCATGGCCGAATCGATACTGCAGGCTTATCGTCCGATGATTCAGTCATTGGCCCAGCAAGGTGCCAAAATTGTATTACTGCCTGAAGAATCGCTTTCTGTGACCCCAGCTGATTCAGCTCAAATTAAAGCTCAACTGTCTCAAATCGCACAGCAAAACCAGATAACGCTCATTATTGGAATCAATGACCTTCAAAAAGACCACCGCTATAACAGCGCCTGGTTATTTAGCCCGCAAGGCAAACTCATCGGGGCCTATGACAAACGGCACTTTGTCCCCGTGGTAGAAGATGGCATCACCCCCGGGGTTAGCCTACTGTCCTTTCCAATCAATAATGCTAAAGCGGGAATAGCTATTTGTCGCGATCTTGATTACCCCTATCCGGCACATCATTATGGTCAGGATTCGACCAATATTCTGTTTGCTCCTGCCTGGGACTTCGAAGTGGATGCACAAGTTCATACAGCAGGTGCTTTCACTCGTGGAATTGAGAATGGCTATACCGTTGTTCGCGCTGCAAGAGCCGGCTATTTAAGTATCACTAGCCCCACTGGTAAGGTTATTGCAGAAAGCCTGGTGGCAAAGGGTAATAACATGCTTATTGCTGATGCCCCCATTTGGCAAAACTCCAGCTTCTATGCACAGCACGGTTACTGGTTTGTCTGGGTTTTAATATTAATTTTGGCCCTATTATTTGGGATGTTGATCAAATCACGCAAGCTCGAAAGCAAGTTGAATTGACTCAAACTTAATACCAAAAATTTGTCATGACAATTTGACCGCTTTTGCTTACATTAAGCTAAAAAGCCGTTTGTCTTTATTAATTCCCGATATTTATGGAGCCTTAACATGCTTGCATTAACTAATTTCTCAAGATCTATAAGAAATCCTCTTAAACTAAGGGGTAAACTTCTTTCCCCTTATAGAATCCATCATACGCTCCCATCCGCACCAATCAATGAATTAAACTCACAAAGAAAATATATCGTTTTATCAATTGATGGCGGTGGTATAAGGGGCATCATACCGGCTGTAGTGCTATGTGAGATTGAGAAAAGAACAGGTAAGCCTATATCAGAATTATTTGATTATATGGGTGGCACATCAACTGGCGGTATTTTAGCGCTTGGACTTTTAACCCCAGAAAAGGAAAAGCCTACTCTTCCTAAATATAAAGCTAATGATTTATTAAACTTCTATGAACAACGGGGTGCAGAAATATTTCCACCACCTTTATCAATTATCGTACTTGCCATTTGCTTTCTTTTTCCGGTCTTAGCTACTTATCTTTTTCTAGCCTATATGGAAGATAAAACTGAACATAAACTATTAAAACATGACTTAAAATTTTCATTCAATATTAAAAATGCATATGCAACTTCTATAATAGGTTTAGCTGCTGGCATGGCTTCAAATTCATTAAGTTGGTTCTATAGTTTGCCGGTGCTTGCCGCATCTTTATATAATATTATAACTATATTGCATTCAACACCTTATGACCCTACGACTGCTAAAGAAAGAGAGAAAAAAATAAGAGCTAATGGCGGTGAATGGCTCGATGGCGGTAATCTTGCATATTTTGTGCAGACAGTAAAAACTGAAGATGAATTAAATGATGATTTGCGTTTATATTCCTATGTGTTACTTTTTAGTCTTTCAAGTTTTTTAGGGCTAGGCATAAGATTAAAAGCAGGCCCTTTTATATGGGCTAGATACGGTCAGCATGAAATAGAGGCTATTTTAAGAGAATATTTTGGGGAAACAACAAAGCTCAGTTGCGCATTAAAAGACGTATTAATTACAAGTTATGATATTAAAACACGTACACCTGTGTTTATGACTAGAGCATTATCTCAAACAAATCCTAACAGTGATCTGTATATGTGGCAAGCAGCTAGAGCGACATCTGCCGCGCCTACTTATTTTAATCCTTTAAAGATCAAAAACCATTTACTGGTAGATGGTGGCATCTTTGTTAACAACCCAGCTGGAGCTCTCTACAGCCATATTGTTTCACGTAAAGAAAAAAATATTTTATTGATTTCTTTAGGAACAGGAGTTCATAAAGCAGAAGTAACTTCAAAATACAACAATCATGGTTTATTAAAATGGGGATGGGGCGGCAAAATAGTTCAAACCATGATGGAAGCTTCGAGCAATTCTGTTGATATGGAAATGAAGCTTTTTTTAGGAGACAACTATAAACGCGTACAAGTTAGCATGGACTCCAATATCAAGCTTGATGATACATCAAAGAGAAATATACAAACTCTAAAAAGTCTTGGAAGCAGATGTATTAAAGAAAATGAACCTCTAATAAATGAAATCTGCACCACTTTAATGCAACAACATCAGATTCGACAACAAAACAACGTATATAGCCCTGAACTAAAATAACAATCAGGTAAACCACGCAAGCTTGAAAACAAGTTGAATTGATGCAGAGTTATGCCATAAATTTGTCATGACAATTTGACCGCTTTGCTTACAGTGCGACTGATTACAAAACAAAGAAATGTCAAAAATTAGCCAACAGTAAACTTTTATATCAGCATAATACTCGATATAATCTTTCGAAAAATACTGTTAGGTAGTTTTTTTGTAATATGGCCGCAAGGGGTTCATGTGGAAGCATTAGC
>JARDZR010000061.1 GCA_029240715.1 Gammaproteobacteria bacterium | reverse complement strand
TGCAGTCAAAACTCTGAAAAGAATTGCAGATCGTCACTTTGGCATAGATGGTCATGTTTTTGTAGAAGAGGCTGGGCTAGTTAGCCTTTCAGCTAAAATCAGCTTAACGAACGAACTCCAAGGCGCGCGCAGATTTCCGCCAACAGTAGTATTGGGCTCAGCAATTCTAAGTTTATTGGAACGACATCACATGATTGAAGCAGTCAGTATTGTTGAACTCACTAAACTACTTGGCAGAGAGGTAGCTATGGATGCCACCGCCATTTAGAATTTCAAGTTGATTATTTTAACGGCTAATCCAGGGGCGATCACAATTCATAAATTGGACTAACCAGGCTATTCTTTATACTAAGAACTAAGTTAATTTAAGCTATATTGCTGCTTTATTTAACAGGAGTGAAAGTATGAAAGCGGTCAGAATTCATCAATACGGCGGGCCAGAAGTATTACAACTAGAAGAAGCTCCCAAACCAAACTTTAGCGAAAATGAAGTGCTTGTAAAGGTAAAAGCAGCTGGCGTAAATCCAGTTGATTTTAAAATTAGAGAGGGATATTTAGCTGGGATGCTTAATCATACCCTACCGCTCACTTTAGGTTGGGATGTTGCGGGCATTATTGAAGCCATTGGAAGCAAGGTAAAAGATTGGAAAATAGGCGATGAAATTTATAGCCGGCCTGATATCACTAAAAATGGGGCTTATGCTGAATACATCGCAATTTCGGCAAATGAAATTGCGAGAAAACCAAAAAGTTTAAGCTTTACCGAAGCAGCTGGTGTTCCTCTAGTAGCATTAACTGCCTGGCAAGCTATCATTGAGGGAGCTGGACTTAAAGCGGGCCAAAAAGTGCTAATTCATGCCGGTTCAGGCGGAGTAGGCAGCTTTGCCATACAATTTGCTAAACACATTGGCGCAACTGTACTCGCTACATCGTCAACGACTAATCTGGCCTTGTTAAAATCACTTGGAGCGGATATTGCCATTGACTATACCAAAGATCATTTTGAAGAACTTGCTGACAAAGTGGACGTGGTATTCGATACGATTGGCGGTGATGTTCAGAAACGATCATGGCAATGTTTAAAACCAGGTGGGACATTAGTATCCATTGCTTCTACTCCTGACGCTGAGTTAGCTAAGAAATTTCAAGCAAATGGGAAGTTTGTTTTTGTTCAACCAGACGGCCAAAGATTAGCCGAGTTTTCTTCACTATTTGATCAAGGCAAGCTCCGAGTACTTATCGACACAGTTTTTGATTTATCAGAAGTACAAAAAGCCCATGAGTTGAGCCAGACAGGCAGAGCGCGTGGAAAAATTATCTTGGAGGTTGATTAGGTCGAACTATCTCTTCCTATGAGATAAGGAAAAAAATTTTCAATAGTTATCAAACGTACAGCTTTTTCCAGCAGAATCGTTATGAGCTATAAAATGGTGCCGGGGCCGGAGTCGATTTTCTAGACATTTAATGGCTTACAGACAATACTGTTAAAAAGATATACATAAAAGTATACATAATTTCAACAACTAGCATGAATATTGGTTTGGGCTTAGATGAATATAGAATAAGGCGATGCTGATATATTACCAACACCGCTTTGAATTAAGAATTATTAACGCGTGCAGTTTTTTGTCTTTCTTGCCAATCAACAATTTCAATCTCTGACCAAGCTACTCCTCTACGGCTAATTGGTATAGGCTTAGGAAACTCGCCTGTTTTAATTAGCTCGTAGATGGTGGTTCGCGCTAGGCCAGTTATCTTTTTAACTGCTGGTAGACGATGGTAGATGTCAGACATAAGAGCCTCCTTGCTAAGAGTTTATGAAAGTGCGAAATAATCCTTTTTCACACGCTTACATTTTAGCATATCTGGTCAAAAAATAAACTTTGCTATTCACTATGAGACGTAACACAGCTTATATCAATTCCAAAGTGTAAAAAGCTATTTACCATTAACCTTACTTTTTTCACGCCATATCTTTTCTTGCTCTATACAGTTTTGATATGTTGCTGCAGGATTTATATTTACTGGAATTAATGAGGCACACCAGCTGAGAATTTCTGAGCCATCAGGCAACCATATTTCTAACATGCCATTACATATTAAGCTACCAAAGAATTTAAAGTAATCGGCTATTTGTGAAGCAGCCAAAGTGCTATTATCATCAGTTAATTTTATAGATTTAACGGGATCAAAAACAAGATTTTCGCTTGGAAAATCTAGGTGCAATGTAAACTCGATAACATTATTATCTGTAAATAAACAAAGCTCAACTCTTCCATCATGAGCATGATTGACTTTAGTTTTCATGTTTTCGAAAGCGTTAAATTTGTCATGGTTCCATAGGCGAACACAGATTCGCTCCGGCATTTTTACTGAACGCCTTGGGATTGTTTCCTTTTTTACCAATTCAGCAACTAAGTCCTTGCCCAAAATCCTTTTAAATCCAGCTAACTCGTGCAGATGTTCTTGATAAACCCTATCAAAAGCCTTAATACCATACTCAGTCTCTATCATGATCTTTGCAAGGTGCTTTATTATGGGCTTATCTTTATAAAGCCTAATTTCATCGTCTATATTTTCTGGGTCGTAAGTTGGGGCATTCAAACTTGCGTGGGCTACTGCACAACGACAAGAAACATATAAATACTCAGCCATATCTTCATTTTCTTGCTTAATCTCAGCTAACCTGCCTTTTAAATGTGATTTTTTTTCAAGAGCGGGCAAATTTCTTCGTATCCAAGCTTTTTGCTTGTCACCATTTCTATAGCGAAGATTGATTATTTTATAAAAACTAAGAAAGGAATAGGCTTCGTGGTTTAATGACATTCCCTCTCTATATAAACCCAAAGCAAGCCTGGCTTCTTCACTTTGCGGAACCGGAAGATAGGTCGGCCTAAAATTTCTTCGTTTGATCTGGCCCCATACTCCTGTATGTTTAAGGCGTAAGTGTTCATTGCATTGAGCCTGCATTGCAGAGTTTGACCATCTAACAATATAAATTTTATCGTTGAAGGCCCATGCCAATGCACTTAAGAAATACATCAAGAAAGTTTTAGCCTGCTTTAATTCAGCATATGAATTACATTTGATCGCAACAGCAGGGCAAAACTGCTCATTTCCTGGAAGTAAGGTAATTTTTATTTTACGATAAACAATTAGCATTTCATGCTCAGGCCAGCCAATATTCTGTTCAACATTTGCTAAGACCCAAACTCCTTTTTCGTTCATATAATTTTGAACTTCTTTGCCTTGAAGCAAAGGGACATATTGGGTTTCAGGATCATCAATTTTAGCTGTGAACATATAAACGCTACTCGTTTTTAACAATTAGACTTATGATATTGCTTTAAATATGCTTTTGGATCAATATTTTTGGGTTAACCTGCTCGGGCCGCCATATGACAGAACATATACTGAATGATTTTAAGCTATTAACCGCTGGCCACCTTGCGAATTACCGTGGCTGCTCTGTTACTGAAATTTTTCTTTTTGAAAAAAATGGCCCTGTAAAAATTGCTTATATCAATGTTTGCTTCCAAGAGACTGTAGATGAGCCGCAGGCTAAGCTTATTACATCAAAGCGTATCAAAATCAAGTCTAATTCAAATCTAGGAATCAAAAAATACTTCTTGCCCATGCAAGCAGCGAGTGACTTATTTCATGGTTTATTGGATAAAAAAAGTTGGCATGGCAATAAAAACGATACCAAAGCTCAAGAAATTCATGGGGATTGGCATCCGTTGACAAAGCAGTTTGTTCCTTCTGATGACCCTGTGCTTGTTCCATTAAACAATATATTAAAAAATAATTTTTTTAATGGTTCATATATCATAGAATTTTTCGACAATTCTAAGCAGCAATTAAATGGACTCATAGAGGATGATAAAACTTTCCTAAATCTAACAGAAAGGGTTTACGATCATATTCCAATCAAGCTTGCTACATTACCAGATAGGCTTGGTAATATTATTTTCCAATTTCCGGTTCTCTCCATAGCATCCAGCTTTGCTCGGCATACAAATCAATTTGGCCTTACAATTAGAACACATGATAAGCTCAATAGAAACTTGGCCCATGTAGCTATCGATGAAAATGAGGAGGATCAAGGTGTTTTTGATAATTTTGGCATGATATTATCCAACAGCCAGCAAACCCAAGTTGATATCAATACAGGAAAAATAAAAAGAACTAGCTTCCTTACTTATGACCTCGGCTCAAACTTAATTGTAGACGCTAAAGCAAAGTCAGTTTTCTTGGAAAGTATAAGTTGCAAAATAATTCCCATTTTAGGTTCAAGCAGAGCACTGGAAAGAAGATTTAAAACATCTGATGGTTGTGAGCATGGGGTTAATTTAATAGCAGATATTGGCTCATCTTTTAACGTTGGCAGTCAAGATGATATTTATCAAGCCAGAAAAACTTGGTCTAGAAAAAGACATTATGATATGCAACTTAAGGATTTAGAGGAGTTGTATTTATTTAAGCGCTTTAAAAATGGGCAAAGGAAAGAGGCTCTGGAATTCATTAGAAAAATTATAGAAAAATACGGAAAAACATCAGTAGATATATGGGATCCATATTGTTCAGCTAAAGATATTATGGATATTCTTTTTTTTAATCCTCATCCTAGTTCAAGAATGCGAGCATTGGCAGATTATACATGTATAAGAGGCCTTAAAGAAAATCATAACGCTGATGACTTTATTGTATGGAAGAATGATCAAGTTAATATTTTGCAAAATAATATTTTAACAAACCATTATTTAAAACTTGACTATAAAGCTAGGCGAGGTGATATTGATCGTTTATTTCATGATCGATTTCTTATCTGCCAGCAAGAACCGGGAGCCAAGCCACTAGTATGGTCTCTAGGGGCCTCATTAAATGGAGTTGGCAAAGCTCATCATATCATTACACAAGTTAAACATGCCCAATTAATATTGGATGATTTCAATGAGCTTTGGGGTGAGTTAACGTCCGATAAATATCTAGTATGGAGCGCATAATGTCCAAAGAATTATCGCCAGATTTAAATAACTTTGATAATTGGACGGTTGACGATATAAATAAAAAATTTAGTGAAATTACCACCGCCTATAAATCCCTTGAAGAAAATGAGATTGAAAAGAGGTTTGGCGAGCACTCATGCCTGGATATTTTACTAATTTTACTTATGAATCACTTTAGACCAATAAAACAGGAAAACTCTAAGGACATTGTACTAAACGAAAAAATAATTAAAATCCTCCTATGGAATTATAGTAATCCGGGTACTGAGCTTGAAAATTATGAGCAACTTGAATATATAGGTAATGGGCTACCGACAAATAACCATAAAGAAGAACTATTCTTATTTGCTTTATCGACTGCTCTTTCCAAGCAATTTCCAGAAACTCACAAGCTACTGATTAATAATACTACTAGTCTTATAGGGCAGTTCTTTTTACTATTTCAACCCCTTAAGGAAGATTATATTGATTCAACAGATAATCCATCAGCTTTAATTATAATAATTTACATATATATTTATATGCCTCAGCGAAAAAGGATTGATACTGTCGTTCTTAAGAAGCTACTTATTAAATTTTTTAAGAATCCAGATGATCATTTATTGAAGGCATTCTTTAGGTTTTTCATGAAGTATTTGGGACGGGTGAAAAACACTTTACAAGAAATCGCAGAAGTTCTTGCCGAACTAAATAAAATTGAACTAATAGAGATTTTTGTGAATGAAACAAACTTGGATATCTATTCACACGCTAAAGATTTGCATCGTCACTTTATTAAATACTTTGAGGAGAAAAATAATTCTTTAATTGGTGAATTATTAAAACTCTATCATGCTCGTAGGGAGCAATCCCACTTTTTGGGTTATCTAAACATTGTAAATAAGCCAGATGATGATTGTCTTCATGAGGTTACGATAACAGATTTTTGTTATCCCGAAATTTATTATTGGTACTCTCAGGATGAGGCAATAATATGGGAAAGACTTGTTTTGATTAATAAACATTTTGGACTTTTAAAAACAGCTTGGTTCGGTACAATTACACAATGGAACTCTCATTTATTGTTTGGCGTTTCTGAGTTTTATATTCTTTTGAAAGGAATCGAAGCAAAAGAATCATTTGATCTTACTCCAAGACTTAAAGAAAGTATCTTAGAAAATCATGGCGTGCTATTGTCGCCAAATTGTCATCTCACTATTAGTGACCAAATTTTGAGTGAGATTATCGACATTATTAGCAAACTAGTTAATGAGAAATAGCTTTTTATCAATATCCCTTGGTAAATAGGCCGCCACCATTTTATAAAGCTCATCGAGTCTGTCTTCCTTTTTAGCTTTATCAATCGCCCAGGCCCTAATTTTTTTATTTTTTGTACGTTTTCATTCGGCTTCATCCGACACCTCGTCCATGAGTTGTAATGCTCTTTTTATCTTACTATGATTAAGTTGTGAGCAGAAATGCGAACACTTTTAATCAATTCAAATTTTTGAATTGCGCGCTTATACATCGGTTCCGATGTGCGCGTGGTTTTCGCTAACGCTCAAAGCTTTGTAAACAGACACGGAGGTCTCGTTGCATCATGGCGATTTATCATTTCTCAGGACAAATCATTTCAAGAAAAGATGGCAGGTCATCTGTTGCCGCTGCTGCCTATCGCTCTTGCTCCAAACTACATGATGAGCGCTTAGGCTTAAGCTGGGACTTTAGCAAAAAGCATGACCTTGTGCGCTCTAAAATTCTTTTACCGGAAGGCGCGCCTGAATGGATGAAAGGCCGCCCTGCCTTGTGGAATCGTATTGAGCAATTAGAAAAGCGCAAAGACGCACAGCTTGCCCGCGAGTTTAATATCTCCCTGCCTATTGAATTCACCGAAGAACAAAACTGGGCGCTTGCTAAAGAGTTTATTCAAAAAGAATTTGTAGATAAAGGCATGGTCGCTGATGTCTGTTACCACAACGGACATAAAGGCAAAGATGAGCAACCCCACATTCACGTTATGCTTGCTCTTAGAGAAGTTAAAGAAAATGATTTTGGCAATAAAAACCGAGATTGGAACGATAAAGATCTGTTTATGCACTGGCGCAAGGAATGGGCCAATACTTTAAATTACCATTTAGTTAAAAACGGTTTTGATATGCGGGTCGATCACCGCACTTTAGAGGCCCAGGGAATTGATTTAATCCCGCAAAAGAAAAAAGGCTCTGTTGATCGCATGGCCGCTTTTGAAGAGCACCAAGCTATTCTTCGAGAAAACGGCGAGCGCATTATTAGAGATCCCGGTATTATATTAAAGGCTTTAAGTCGCCATCAATCCACTTTCACCCGCCAGAATATTGCGAAGATGATTAATCGCTATACGGCTGATGCTGAGCAGTTTAATAAAGCTTTTTATAAAGTCTTATTCCATCCTGAGCTTATTAAGCTTAATACAGAACATCTTGATCAAGACAAACAAGTCTTTACCACGCTTGAGCTCTTAACTCTTGAAAAACAGCTTATTGATCAGGCTATGGAGCTCTCCAAAAAAGAAAGCCATCCTGTTTCAGATTGGATTAAAGACTCAGTCAGCAAAAACTTCACTTTAAGCGATGATCAACTCAAAGCTTACCGTCATATTTTAGAAGGTGGCGATGTCAGAAGCTTAATTGGTTTAGCAGGCACGGGTAAATCCTATTTATTAAATGCAGCAAGAGAAGCCTGGGAAAAAGATCATTATCAAGTGATAGGTATGGCACTTTCAGGTAACGCTGCTGAAAACTTACAGGACAGTAGCAAAATTCAAAGCCGGACCATAGCAAGTTACCTATTAGCCTGGAAGAAAGGCTTTGATGCCTTAACAAATAAAAGCATTGTGGTCATGGATGAAGCTGGCATGGTAGATTCCGCTCAATTTGCCAAAGTCATTAGTGAAGTTCATAAGCACCATGCAAAACTTGTGATAATTGGTGATCCTGAGCAATTACAACCCATTGGAGCTGGTGCGCCTATGCGAGCCATTAGCGAGCGTATGGGTTTTGTGGAATTAACTGAGATCAGGCGCCAGCGTGAAGATTGGCAAAAAGAAGCCACCTTTCATTTTGCAAAAGGTGAAACTGAAAAAGCTCTGGCAGCTTACAAAGAACATCATCTTATTCATGGATACAGCATTATTAAGCAAGCTACTGATGCCATGGTGAGCCGCTATTATCAAAACAGCCTAGAAAGACCCCATGAAACCCAAATTATGCTTGCTGCAACAAGAACCGATGTGAATTGCTTAAATCACGGAGTACGTGAGCTAAGAAAACAACGCAATGAACTTCGTAACGAACAAATAATTAAAGTCGCTAAAGGCAAACAAGCCTTTGCAGAGGGCGATCGGATTTACTTTACCAAAAATGACTATAAGAAGCTCAATGTGAGAAACGGAACTTTAGGCACAATTCTAAACATCAATAAAGATAAGCTCATGGTGAAATTAGATGACAGGCCTGGTGTTAAAGACCGCATTATTGAATTTAGTTTAGAAGACTATAAGCATATTGATCATGGTTATGCAGCTACCGTGCATAAAGCCCAAAGTATCACGGTAGATAAGTGCTATGTATTAGCCTCACAGTATTTTGACAGGCATTCTACCTATGTTGCTATGAGCAGGCATAGGGAATCTGTAGAACTGTATCATGGGAATCTATTTGGCTTAAGGAATATGAGCGAAGCCCATAAAAAAGATATTAACCTGGACTATGCAAACCACAGAGGCATTGAGGTCCCGGCAGAAAAATTTTTGAATAAAGAACTACAACTAGACAAGCAATTAGCGAATAATAAATTTAACGCTGCTTTATATAAAATTTTAGATAGCCCCGATTGGGCCAATATAAGGCAAACTGGCTCGCAGGATTATGACGAACGGATAAACTTGATGAAAAGCCTTAGAGATAATGCGATTGAACTTATTAATAAGCCCGCACACTTTAAGATACAAACTAAAGGCTTAATTAATCTTGCTGAGAAATTGCTTAAATCAAATACCCAAAAAGCCTTACTTGAACAGCAAGTGCCAGAGCTAGCTCAAAATATGAAGCAAAATCTTCCACCTTTAAGCAAACAGCTTGAGTTGAACAGGCATTTAGGCAGGCAAATGGAGTGGGATAGATTTTAGAAAGCCAAGATTAGAACAGGCTTATTTTCTGCGTTTTTATTATACAGTCAATTAAAATCAATATCAATGTGTTTTTCTGTAATTTTTGCGCTACAAATACTTATTAATGTATTGATTAAATTATAACTAATGTTAGGATTGTTATAGTATAAAAATTAAACCCATGGACGGACTATGTTTACTAACCTCTGTACAACCTTCTATAATGCATGCTGCTGTTCTAGAAGACGCCCTCATCAACAGATTGAAGAGGAAGGCCCTTCTGCTTCAAGGCCAGATGCTGCTCCAGACTCACATTGGATAGTTGGCACTCATGTCGAACCTAAGCCTGACGAATTTAGCTATAACAGTATATTTACCAACCCCCTACTTGCAGATGGTTTTCATGAAACCTACTATTCAGGAAAGAGATTAGGCGGATTTCTTGAAATATTTAGAAAACCTTCCTCTCTTTTCGATGAGGATCGATTAAGAGCTAAAATTAAGAATGGGTTTAAAATTCATATATCTATTAATACTGAACCCAAACAAGACAGAGACACCTTTGAAGCAAGAATTAAAGCTGCCTGGAATGCGATCGTACCTATTATGATGAAATATGGTTTATATGAAGCGAAAGTGATTGATATTAGGTACATTCACACCAAAGGATATCAACCTGGTAAGGAAATTACATTATATTATTTTAATGCAAGACCTACTTTGAACTGGCAAGAAATGCTTTCCGAAGTTGAGGCTGCATTGATAAGTGCAAGGATAGAACCAGGCAATATTCCTAATTTCAGAATACGAGGTGAATACACATCTGTACCTGAGCCATTAGTTAATGGTAGTAGGTATATGTATTGTGAAGACGACTCTATTCCTAGTGTTGCCGACTTAGCGGGCAGAGAAACTAACCTTGGACCCTTTGGTGAAACACTAGTTGGATCGCCTGCCCCTAGCGCATCAGTTCGCCGAACAGTAGATGATGATTCTTTTAATTTAGCACCTGGTCCTGTATAATTAATCACAACTTTGTCTCTTGGAGAAAGGCTATGCATGCTAATATGGTGAGTGACACGAAGCTGGTATTGAGCTTCACCAATAAAGTTGAATATGACAATAAAAAAAACAGCCTCCTTATAACTAAACAAATTTTTGAAAGAAAATCCTGGGATGACATGCCTTTTGACAGCACTGAGCCACCCCCCGGATGTTTATTTAAGCTCAATTTCCATGATGATAGAAGACAGATTGAAATAGAGCCTGATGATACGTGCAGAGACAATCCTTTAAAAGGCATTAAACAAGCCTTAAATTCTATCAACTTAGAATTGAAAACTATTAGCCCCAAAGATTGTCTTCCATGCTTTTCGAGGCCACTACAGGTTGAAGTAGTCAAAAATTCGCCTGAACTTAGTTAGCTAAGTTTACATTTGGACAATTCGCTTAAATAATCGGCCCAAGCCTGCATCATTTCTCGCCGTTCTTGAAAATGCTTAGCGTGATTGTAGGCCCCTTCAATTGAACTTTCTTTTTTGTGGCCGATTTGTACCTCAACCACATGAGGCTTAAAACCTAGCTCATTGAGGCCGGTGCTGACAACGCCCCGCAAGCCATGCCCTACCATTTTATAACTCATACGGCTAAGTGCTTGGCATATAGCGGCCTCACTCATGGGTCGATATTTGCTGTATATACTGGGGAAAACTAAATCTGTAGGTTTGCCTCCAGTTAACGGCATTATTTCCTTTAATAGTTTAACTGCCTGATGGGGCAAAGGTAGGACATGGACAGATTTATCCGACTTTTCAGGCTGTCTGTTCCAGATGGCAGTTTCTAGATCAAAATCCTGCCATACGGCTTTTCTAATGCTTGCTTGGCGCATTCCGGTATAGAGAAGCATCCAGATAGCGGCTTTAGTAAGCCCATAACCTTTATAGTTCTTTAGGCTTTTTATAAATTCAGGTAACTGCTCAAAATTGATTCGAGCCATATGCCGTGTGCCATGAGTTGGCAAGTGTTTGATAATGACCCGGCAGGGATTATTGGTAAAATTATTGTTTTCGGCTGAAGCCAGATCAAATACCTCGCTAGACCAATTGCAAAGCTTTCTTGCCATATAAGTCATAGGGCGGCCATGATTGGTCTTTTGGGCCACAGCTTTAAATAATGCTATTAACTCCGCTCCGGCAATATCAGTAATATGTTTGCTGCCAATTTCAGGGAATACGTGAATTTCTAACTGGCGCAACATCAAATTACGATAGCCTTCTGTGGTCCTCCCTGCTTTATGAGCATAAAGACGCCGAGCGATCTGTTCAAAGGTATTGCCCGATTCTATCGCTGCCTGTTCTAAAGCTATAGCTTGCTCATGCTTTTTGGCTTTGGCCTGTTGTACTGGGTCAAGGCCTTGATTCAATAGCTTCTGAGCAGTTATGCGCTCTTGACGGGCTTCTGCAAGGGAAACCCTGGGGTAAGTGCCAAAAGCCAGTAATTTGCGCTTACCGTGCAAATAGCAGGCCATGCGCCAATATTTTTTGCCGTCAGATTTAACTAACAGATAAAGGCCTTCGCCGTCAAAGTGAGTTCCAACGGGTGCATTGTTACAGAATTTAGAATTAAGCTTATTGACTGCCATATTCTTCCGTGAAGTTTCAGTTGGTATATATAAAAATATACACAAATGTATATATACTTTCAACGGAAACACACGAATACCAAGAAATGCTATCGAATTAACGACAGGCTTGCAGGGTTTAATTTTATTGGGTTTCTGGACTTTTTAGAACTGCTACAAACTTAAAAATGGTGCCCGGGGCCGGAGTCGAACCGGCACGGCAGTTTCCCACCGAAGGATTTTAAATCCTTTGCGTCTACCTATTTCGCCACCCGGGCTGAGTG
>JARDZR010000060.1 GCA_029240715.1 Gammaproteobacteria bacterium | reverse complement strand
CCAAGCAGCAGGCTCAACGCTGCCATCAGCCAACAAAGCTATGCTGGTATTGACTTGCACTGCCTGCTCCTATTTTACAAATAAAGCAATGGACTCCACATGTGAGGTATGGGGAAACATATCCATTACACCCGCTGTCTCCAGTTTATATCCTAGTTGATTCACCAGAATCCCCGCATCTCTTGCTAGGGTGGCTGGATTACATGAAATATAGACTATTCTTTGAGGAGAAATTTTGCCTAACTGTAAAATAATCTGCTCAGCTCCTGCTCTTGGCGGATCGAGTAAAACTTTATGATAAGCCTGCTGCATAAAAGGCTGATTGCTCACGTCTTCAAATAAATTGGCCATGTGAAACTTTGCATTATTGACCTGATTTTGCTTGGCATTGAGCGCTGCCCGTTCAGTCATTTTATTATCGCCTTCTACGCCAACAACTTCATGAGCATAGCGCGCTATAGGTAAAGTAAAATTACCTAAACCACAGAACAAATCCAGGATCCGATCAGTCTGCTTAATTTCCAACAAATTAATGGCTAAATCCAGCATCCTGCGGTTAAGCGGCATATTGACCTGGGTAAAGTCATTGGGATGAAACTGCATAACAATATTGTGATTAGGCAAACTGTAGCTGAGCAAATCATCCGCCTGATTAGGATAAAATAAATGTATGCTATCGGGCCCTTTGGGCTGCAAATAAATCCAAAACTCATACTGTTTGGCAAACTGACGGATCTTTTCTAAGTCCTGGTCAGACAAAGCGTTTAAATGCCGAATAATGATGGCCGCTTTAGCATCATCTACCGCTATTTCCAATTGCGGAATTTCAGCAGCCGACTCCAAACTGCCGATCCATTCTCTCAATAGCTGAATGCGCTCACCCAATAAGGGGTGCAAAATTTCACAGCGCTGCATATCAGTAATATAGCGTGGTTCCCGTTCACGAAAACCTACCATCGCCCCGCCTTTTTTGGCAACAAACTTCACACTGAGTCTTGCTTTATGACGATAGCCCCAAACCTCTGCTTGCAATGGCTCCAACCATTGTTGAGGCATAACTTGACCAAAATGCTGAAACTGCTCAGCCAATACCTGCTGCTTAAATTTTATTTGGGCCTGCGGCGAAATATGCTGCAAGCTACAGCCTCCACAAATGCCATAAACTGCGCAAGCTGGCTGCACTCGATCAGGCGAGGCCTTGATCACTTCCAGCAAATGCCCTTCGTCAAACTGCGATTTTCGACGAGTATAGCGAAACCTTACCTCTTCTCCCGGTAAAGCATTGTTGATAAAAGTGGCCTTGCCGTTAACATAAGCAATACCACGACCTTCGTGGCTTAGCTTGCTGATAACAGCAGTGGCTTCTGTATTTTGCGTATCTTTATTCATATTCAATACCTAATCGAAGGGACCCTTGCCACCAATATGCTCATTCACATGCGCGTGCTTGAGGGCCCCATATGGTGTTACCCCGTTTTCTAAAGTTCATATTAGAAGCTAGCCGGAATTCAAAAATAGGAATAATATACGATTTAAAGCTGAAAAAATACTGAAGGGACATCACATGCCACATTATCCATACGCCCTGCTTGAAACAGGCAGACTGAAATCTCACACAAGCTATATCCACTCAGAACGCTTTCCAGAAGTGGTCCATTTAGACAGCCCCGCTATTGACGTGATGACTGATTTTAAAAGCCGTTCGCCACAAACTGTTAAGCCTAATGTTCCTATTCAAGTCGCTTTAGAGGAAATGAAACTGACCAAGGTCCGTTCACTTTTAGTGACCGATGAAGAAGACAATATCATCGGCCTTTTGTCTGCTCGAGATATTCAGGGAGTGAAAGCCGCTTTAGTCGCTCGCGAAAACGATGTTAACTTGCCTGAAGTCACAGCAGCCATGATGATGATTGCTTTTGATAAAATTCCCACTTTAAATATGAAGGATTTAAGCAACGCTCGAGTCGGCCATATTCGGCGTTTAATTCATGATTTAGGCGTCAATTACATCTTAGTCGTTGAAGATGTAGAAGACGGCAAAGAAATGGTCAGAGGCATGTTTTCCATTTCAAGAATAAGCCGCCAGCTGGGCGAAAACCTATCAGGTGATTTAAGCTCTCATACCATTGCTGATATGAATAAACGGCTAACCTAAAGTTATTTGGCTGCCGGAACATCTGCTCTTGCAGCCCTTATCTCTGACTACATTCAAGTCGAAAAACCTTACACAATAGCTGATGAACACAGCTTACACCAAAATAAAATGACGCCGCCGCATTGTGCACTTATTGATCAATTTTTAATCTGATTATATATTGACCATATCACCCCCTAAGGAGCCGATATGGAAAATTTCAAAGCTATTCCTAAAAAAGTGCTGGGCGTTTTTAGTTTAGTGATGATCAACGTAATTGCGGTAGATAGCCTGCGAGCTTTGCCGGCCACCGCGCATCTTGGCTTTTCCATAGTCTTTTACTATCTGGCGGCAGGCTTAATGTTTTTTATCCCAAGCGCTTTAATTGCCGCAGAGCTTGCTACCACCTGGCCCAAAACTGGCGGAATTTATGTGTGGGCCAAAGCTGCTTTTAATAAAGAAACCGCTTTTTTGTTGGTAAGCTTGCAGTGGATTTATAATGTTTGCTGGTACCCCACTATTTTATCCTTAATGGCGGCTATTTTGGCTTATTGCATTAAGCCTGAGCTTGCTCATCACACAACTTATATGTTTTTTACGATTACAGGCCTGTTTTGGCTAATTCTTGGTATTAACTCTTTAGGCCTAAAATGCTCAAGCTATCTGACTTCTTTTTCAGCTGTTATTGGCACTTTAGTTCCCATCGGTTTTGTGATTGTTTTAGGGACAATTTGGCTAATATCAGGGCATCACTCAGAGATTCATTTCAGCGTAAAAACTTTTTTCCCTGATTTATCTCATATCAACACGCTAGCCTTTTTCACCTCCGTTTTATTTAGCTTAATGGGAATGGAGATGTCGGCCATTCATGCTCAGGAAGTTAAAAATCCGCAATCTGACTATCCCAAGGCTTTACTGATTTCAGCTCTGTTAATCTTAGGCTCTTTTATTTTTGCATCTCTTGCTATTGCTGTTGTCATTCCCGTTAAAAACTTGAGCGTTGTCACCGGCTTGCTAGAAGCCTATCGCTTATTTTTTGTTTCCTTTCATATGCAGTGGATGATGCCTGTTTTAGCCATTTTGATGATTGTGGGAGGAGCCGGGGGCGTAGGCGCTTGGATGCTTGGTCCAGTTAAAGCTTTATTGGTAGCAGGCCAGGATGGTTTAATTCCTAAACCTCTTGCAAAGCTTAACCCGTTTCAGGCCCCCTTTCGCTTGCTCTTACTGCAAGGCTTGGTTTTTATGATATTAACAAGTGCCTTTATCTTTATGCCCTCGGTCAATGCAGGATTTTGGCTGCTAAGCGATTTGGCCTCTCAAATTTCATTAATTTTCTACTGCGGATTTTTTATTGTTGCCATCAGATTGCGTTATAGTCACCCTGAAATAAAAAGGCCTTTTAAAGTGCCATTAGGAAAATACGGCATTTGGCTGTGCGGCATTTCGGGCATGGCCTGCTGTCTCTTCACCCTGTCTGTTGGGTTTTTACCTCCACCAGGCATTTCATTTGGCAGCTTAATGCGCTTTGAAAGCTTTCTAGTCCTTGGCATTATTTTTGCCTGCAGCTTGCCCTTTTTTATCAGTAAAAGCAGGGTCATCAGTCATGGCCTTTAATGCAAGAGCAAAGCCGATATTTGGCATTATTTCAGGGGCCGGGCCAATGGCAGGCATTAGCCTGCTAAAACAGACCATTCAGTTATTTCAAAATAACGGCAGCTGGAAAGACTCTGATTTCCCTGAGATCCATCTTATTAATTTTCCGTTTTCTGAGATGCTTGAACATGATTTTGATCAGGAAAAAGTTCGAGCAGAACTTAAGCAATGTATGCAAAACCTGCAAGCAAACTGCGACTATATTGTCATTGCCTGCAATACTTTGCATTTGTTTTTGCCCCAAGAAAAATCAGCCAAGCTAATCAGTTTAATCGATTTGATCAAAAGCAAAATCCCCACTGGAACCAAACCGATTATCTTGGCAAGTTATACTTCAGCCGCTCAAAACCTTCATGGTCGACTGCTCAAAATGGAATGCGAATATTGGCAGCCGGCAAACAGCCAAAGCTTTATCAATGAAATTTTGCAGGGTAAAAAACCTGAGCTTGATTGGATAGTAGATTTGGCAAAAACCAGAATGCTGATTTTAGGCTGCACTGAATATAGTTTGGCCTTAGAAGAGTTGCCTCCTAGCGAAAATGTTATTGATCCGATCAAATTAGCCGCTCAGACTTTTTTTGAGCTATCCAGATGCAAGCCCTCCTCTCAAGGCAGTACAAAACTATGCGAGCATTAGCATTTAAACAAGGTTGGTATTGCGGGACAAAAGAGTCAATTGCACCCAGTATTGCCGGGGGCTTATTTGGCTTAGGCTTTGGTCTATTGGCAGCAGGAAGCGGCCTAAAACCTTATCAAGGTTTTTTGATGAGCGCTTTTATTTATGCCGGGGCGGCTCAAGTAGTCGCATTAAAAACCATGGCAGAACCGCATTTTGATGTATTCGCTCTTTTAATCAGCACCATCGCTATTAGCTTAAGATACGGCCTGATGGGCTTTTCCATTAGTCATAATTTTAAGATGGCCTCAAAAAAGTCCCTAGCCTTTGCCTTGTTTATGTTAATGGATGAAAACTGGGCCCTAAGCTGTATCAAATCAAGAGAAAAGCCAGACCCTGCTTTTTTATATGGCTACTTTATAGGAAGCGGATTCTTAGCCTACGTTTGTTATCTAGTCTGCACTCTTATTGGATTAAACCTTTCCAGTTTTATGCTTGGGAGCAAAATAAGCGAAATAGATTTTGTTTTCACTGCTCTTTTCATTGGCTTGCTTATTGGTTCATGGCGCGGCAAACAGGAAATTCTGCCTTGGGCCGTCAGTTTTATTTTGGCAATTCTATTTAAAAAAATATTGCCGGGGACTTGGTACATTGTCAGCGCTGCTTTAGTGGCAAGCTTAGCAGGGGCCTTCTATGAACGATGCCGTCAAAGTTAATTGCTGCATTTTAGCTATGGCTATACTGGTTTATCTCATTAGAGTCATGGGCTTTTACTCGTGTCATTTCATCAAGCTTAAGCCCAAAATAATAACTTGGCTTGAACAGTTACCTGGCTGCCTGTTCATGGCCATGGTGGCGCCTGAGGTGTTGGCCTGTTCTGTCTCTGAAAAATTGGCCTCAGTTGCAGTGGTGTTAATCATGCTCAAAACCAAACAGCTTCTTCTCGCTGTTTTGCTAGGCCTGGCTTTTTTCGCAGCATTTTCATCCATCCCTATCTAAGGAGAGTTTATGTCAGATAAAAAAACAGCCATTCAAGCCAAGGCTTCCTATTTTATTATTGGCACAGTTATGTGGGAATTTTTCAGCTACTTTGGGATGCAGGCTTTATTAATCTTATACCTTAGTAAGCAACTGCATTTTCCTGACAGCCAAGCTTACGCCATTTATGGCAGCTTTAGCTCAATTACCTTTCTCAGCCCGATTATCGGCGGATGGTTAGCAGACAAATACTGCGGTTACCGCTATGCAGTCATTTGGGGCTGCATATTAATGATATTGGGCCATTTAACATTGGGCGCAGGAGAAACTGGACTGTATTTTGGTTTAAGCTTTTTAATTTTGGGAATCGGGCTATTTAAAAGCAATGCTATTTGCTTAATTGCTGACTGCTATGCCAATAATCAGGCTGCTAAAAACTCTGCATTTGTTTGGTACTATGTCAGTGGCAATTTAGGGGCGGTGATTTCGCAAATTTTTTGCCCTTATTTAGCTAAAAGCATAGGCTGGCATGCTGGATTTATGGCAGCAGCTTTTGGAATGGGGCTTGGCCTAATTACCTTAATCGCCTCAAAAAAACACTTTAGCTGGCATCAGGATACTGCCAATTCAAAATGGCTCAACCTGCATAGATCTTCTCAAATTCTCATAAGCCTACTCTTATTATTATTCTCATTATTGGCCGTTTACTTTATTTTAAAAGAGCTTTGGGTTGGCAAGCTTTTGCTATTGGTTTCAATGATGAGCATGGGAACTTTTTATTCGATATTTCAGCAAGCAAACTCTGAGCAAAAGCAGCCTTTAATTAAACTTTGCATTTTAATGGCCTTTGCTACTGGGTTTTGGATATTTGACCAGCAAGGCACCAGCTCTATTTCACTTTTTATTTCTCGCTATGTTGAGCGCAGCATTGCTCACTTTACGGTTCCAACCGGTTCGTTCCAGGCGATTAATCCCGCAATTGTCTTAGTTTTTGGCAGTCTAACCGCCCTGTTTTGGAAAAAGTGGGACAACAATGGCTTTAAGCTTTCTTTAGCAGGCAAGCTCAGCATGGCCATGCTGCTTTTAGCCTTGGGCTTTTTGTTTATTGCAGAAGCTGCCAATATTGCTAGGTTTCACCATACTGTAGCCATGACCTATCCTGTATTAGGCTTAATGCTTATCGGCAGCGCTGAGATATTTGTTGATCCGGTTTTACT
>JARDZR010000059.1 GCA_029240715.1 Gammaproteobacteria bacterium | reverse complement strand
GCCGGATTGCCAGGTAGCCCCCGGCCTTTTAGCCTTAATTTTTGCCCAGATTGCGAATTGGCTGGAATTTTTAAAACCACTGCACCGCCTAAGGTGGGGACATTAAGCGATGCCCCTAAAGCAGCTTCCCAAGGGGTCACTGGCAGGACAATGCTGATATCTTTTTCTTTTACGCTATATAAAGGATGCGGGATAAATTCTACTTCCAAATATAAGTCGCCGTTTTCTCCGCCGTTCAAACCAGCCGCTCCTTGGCCTTTTAAACGGATCTGCTTGCCAGCGGTAATGCCAGCTGGAATCTTAACATTGAGCGTTTTGTTTCGGACGTGCAAGCGGCCATGGCTATCATGCTCTCTGACCTCTAAATTCACAGTCTGCTTGCCGCCATGATAGGCTGTTTCTAAAGTTAAGTAGAGCTTAGCGCTTTGGTCTTCACCCTTTTGCTTAAATTCGCGATGGGAGCTTTGGAAACCGCCGCGATTTCCAAATAGAGACTCAAAAAAATCACTAAACTGTTCTGAGTTAGCTTCAAAACCATGACGGTTGCTTTGAGCGTCCCAGCCCGGAGGAGGTCTGAAATCTTGGCCCGCCTGATAGCCACCCTGACGCAATTGATCATAGGCAGCACGTTTTTCTTCTGAGCCTAGAGCTTCATAAGCTTCTGAAATTTCTTTAAATTTTTCTTCGGCCCCTGCTTGTTTGTTGATATCGGGATGATACTTGCGGGCCAGCTTGCGGTAACTTTTTTTAATTTCATCCTGGCTGGCTTGGGGGGAGACTTCTAAGAGTTTGTAGTAGTCTTTAAATTCCATAGCACCTCAATAATTTTTAATAAGCGCTAAATACTCTGCTCTGGTTTTTGGGCTTTCTCTAAAGCTTCCTAGCATTGCTGAAGTTACCATGACTGAATTCTGCTTTTGAACTCCGCGCATTCTCATACATAAATGCTCAGCCTCTATGGTAACCGCTACTCCTTTTGGCTTTAATACTTGCATTAAAGTGTTTGCAATCTCATGAGTCAAGTTTTCTTGAATTTGTAAGCGCCGGGCAAAAACATCGATCAGCCTGGCTACTTTAGATAAGCCAATTACTTTGCCGTTTGGGATATAAGCCACATGGCATTTTCCGAAAAACGGTAGCATATGGTGTTCGCATAGAGAGTAAAGCTCAATGTTTTTAACAATGACCATTTCATCACACTGACTTTCAAACAAAGCATCATTTACGATATCGTTAATGTTTTGTTGATAGCCTTCAGTCAGTTCTTTTAAAGCAGAAGCCGCTCTGGCCGGGGTTTTAAGCAAGCCTTCACGCTCAGGATTTTCGCCAATTGCTTCGATGATTTGTTTGTATAGTTTTTCCATTTATTTATCCTTTAAGACGGCAACCTGCTATGCCCTGCTTTTCATAATAGCGTTGATGATACTCTTCTGCCGGATAGAAAGTCGAGGCAGGGACAATTTCGGTCACTATTTTATTAGGATAAGTGCCGGATTGCGCTAATTTTTGCAAGGACTGTTCGGCAATTTGCTTTTGTTCCCCATTATAGTAAAAAATGGCAGATCGATATTGGCTGCCGATATCAGGCCCTTGCCTATGATAGGTGGTAGGATCATGGATCGCCCAAAATACTTCCAATAAGTCTGAATAAGAAACCTGGGCAGCATTATATTGCACATAAACAACTTCGGCATGGCCGGTATCGCCATTACATACCTGTAGATAGCTAGGCTGAGGGGTATGTCCTCCCATAAAGCCGACTTGGGTTGCTATCACTCCGTGCACTTTACGAAATGCGGCTTCCACTCCCCAAAAACATCCAGCAGCAAAGGTGGCTTGTTGAACTGACATGATGGCTCCTAAATAGAATTTATTAGATTCATTATGTCATTCTAAAGCAGTGTCTGCCATTCTGCGAAGGCTGAAATCTAAACTTATAAATGCAATTTACTGCCCATGCCTGCTACCTCTCTAGCCAGTTTAGGGACCAAATAGCCTGGTAGGCGCTGAGTCATTTCAAAAATTAATTGCTTAGCTTTTGCTTCGGATACAAAGAAATGCGCGCTGCCTTGGACCTTATCAAGCATATGAAGGTAATAAGGCAACACCCCGTTCTCAAATAATTTCTGTTGCAGAGCCACTTGGGCCTCAAGATCATCATTAACCCCGGCTAGCAGCACAGCTTGATTGAGCAAAGTAATCCCGGCGGCTTTAAGTTTGCTTAAAACTTGGGAAACCTGGGCATCTATTTCATTGGGATGATTGCAGTGTAGTACTATAACAGGATTCAATCGGCTGTTTCTAAGCAATTCAATGAAACTGTCAGTGATTCTTTCCGGCAGGACTATCGGTAATCGAGTATGAAAGCGAACAGTTTTGACATGACAAATTTCTGCCATTTTATCGAGCAAATTTTGCAAAGGCTTATCGCTTAACAGTAAAGGATCGCCCCCGCTTAAAATGACCTCGGTAATACTTGAATCGCTTTTAATGTATTCTAGGGCTTTGTCCCAGCCCTTAGAGCCGGGGTTATTATCTTGATAGGGAAATTCCCGGCGAAAGCAGTAGCGACAGTTAACCGCGCAAATTCCGGTGGCAATCAGCAATACCCTGCCATGATATTTATGCAAAAGCCCTGGAATGGGGTTGCTGGCTTGTTCTTGTAAGGGATCGGCTGAATAGCCGGGAGTTTGAATAAGTTCAGCAGCCAATGGCAAAATTTGTTTAAGCAAAGGGTCATTGGGATTGGCTTTTTCGATTCTATTGGCAAAGCCTAAAGGTACTTTTAACGGAAATAGTTTGCTGGCAGCTTTAGCGGGTTCCAGCCAAGTTGAAGGCAAATTTAAATACTCTAATAACTGTTCAGGCTGAGTGATAGCAATGGATAATGCCTGTTTCCAGGCAAGATCACTGCTATCTTGTTGGTTCCCAGCTGTAGACATATTAAAACTACTTACCCTTACCAATAGAGCTATAGGAAGTTCTTGAGCTAGCGCCAGTTGCGCCTTTAAACACAGCGGCTAGACCCCCAGTTTCAGCAGGTTTGGCTGGTGCTTCTGGAGCAGAGCCATAGCTGTCTTTTGCCCCGCCGATAATCGAAGTTCTTTCTGTTCTACTTGCACTGGGAGAAAGCAGACTACCTACTGCAGAAAAAAAACCGCCAGTAGCCGCTTTGCTTGTATCAGCTGGTTTTTGTTCAGGAGCGGTGCCATAGCCGCCTGATTTAGGTTTTAATGCTTTTCCTTCATTTCCTTTAAACATAATGTCCTCCTGCTTGAAAAGCGCTATGATCACTCAAGCACAAAGATTTGCCAAGTTTTTTTCAGCGATAGTGTCAAAAATTATACCAGGAGCGAAGTTTATTTTTTAGGTCATCAAGACCTTGGCGATTGAAAGTAGAAAATAGCTGAATGCTCACCAGCTCTTTATGTTCTTTTAAACTTTTTTGAGCCTGAAGCAAAGTGGTTTGGCTTTGTGAACGGGATAGTTTGTCGGCTTTGTTGAGTAAAATATGACAAGCTAAGTTGCTATCAAGACACCAATCGATTATAGAACTGTCGGTATCTTTAAAAGGATGTCGGCAATCCATGACTAAAATAAGGCCTTTTAGCGATTCCCTTTCCTGCAAATACTGGCTTAAAGTTTCCTGCCACTGCTGTTTAACAGATTCAGGAACTTTGGCAAAACCATAGCCTGGCAAATCCACCAATCTTCTTTGCTCATCCAGTTTAAATAGGTTAATAAGCTGAGTACGCCCCGGCGTTTTACTGGTTCTGGCCAAGTTTTTTTGATTGGTTAATACATTGAGTACGCTGGATTTTCCGGCATTAGAGCGCCCGACAATGGCTACTTCCACTCCGGTATCCGCTGGCAGTTGATTAAGCTTTGCAGCGCTGATTAAAAAGCTAGCTTGTTGAAATTCATTCATACTGGTGACTTTAATAATTTTTTAATAAAAGGCACCAAACAAGCTGCAATAACACCGATAATTACCGTGCCTAAACCTATTTTTAATAGGCTGGCAGCGAAAATGGGATTGGTTTGTACTGGCGTACCTGAGTCGGGAGTAACCGCTAGGTTGGCTAAATAACCTGAAATAATGCCGGAAAGACCGGTAAAGGTTTGCCAAATCCCCATGCCTAAACCTTCGTTTCCTTTAGGCATGAGCACGCCTATCATGGAAAGGCCGATCGGAGAGATCATCAGCTCTGCTGAAGCCAGTAAGGCATAGCCTAGAACAATCCAGCCTGAATTGACTAAAGCTGCCTGATTGTCTACCAGCATAATGCCTAGCACAAACACCAAATAGCCCGCCCCCATCGTGGTTAAAGACAAAGCAAATTTAGTGGGAAGACTGGGCTCCTGATTTCTTTTAGCCAAAAACTTCCATAGCCAGCTGAAAAAGAAGCCAAGAATAATGACGAAAAAGGAGTCCAGGCTATAGTAGCTGGAAGCTGGAATAGTGAAATTAAATAGATGGCGGTTCACGTTTTGAGCAATAAATACCGTGAGCAAAGAAGGCTCAAGCATATATAAGGACCAAAAGCCTATGGATAAAATGCAAAGAATAAGCAGAGCGAGCATTTTATATCGAGCTATCTTATCTTTTTGCTTAAAGGCATAATAAAGCATACCTATCGAAGCTCCGACCACCAAGATCCAAAGCAGAACATTGTTGAGTGCAAGATGTCTTAACAATACGAAAGCTAACACGCTTAGACCTAAGCCTAAAACCGTTAAGCTTATGCTTGAAAAGGCTAAATTTTTAGGCCCCTCATCGCTTATTATCCAATGTTTAAAACCAATAAAAATAGCAATTGAAACCAACAACAATATTCCCGATAAAGCAAATGCAGCCGGGTAACCAAAATATTGAGCGATAATTCCTGCCGAAAAAATGGAGGCCAAAAAGCCAAAATTGAAAATCAAATAATAAAGGGTGTAACCGCTGTTACGATTAATGTCGTGCTCTTTATAACCTAAACCTACTAGCGCATACATGTTGGGGGTAACAAAAGCATTGCCTGCGGCAAAACCGGCTATACCCAAATACTGATAAACTAAATCGGGCAAACACAGTAAAAAACAGCTAACCATACACAGTATTGATCCTGCGATAATGCTGGTTTTATAACCTAGTCTTTGACCTAAAAATCCCCCCAGCAATGGCAGGGTAAATAACAGTGAAAGCAAGGCTGCAAATAAATTGTAAGCATCAGCAGATTTCATGCCCAGTTTTTGAATTAAATACAGAGTGAGCAAAGAGGTGATAGTTCCAAAGGCGAAACAGTAAAAAATAGAAGAAGCGGATAATACCCATAATGATTTGGGGTGTTTGTCTTGATACATCATAAGTCCTTTTGTATTCATCTTGATCCAGCTTGCCAGAAAACGCGTAAAATGCAAATAGGTTTTACCGTAATTGGGCAATGCCCCTCGCTTCGTTTATAATTGTAGCAAGGAGAAATTATGCAAGATCATCGAATAAGAGTACTGACTTATAACATCCATGTTGGCATGGGCGCTAAAAGTGCTGGGCAATATTGGATGCATGTTTGGCATCACCTTATGCCTCACCCTAGAAGACGTGATAATTTGCTTAATATCGCCCATTTTATTGCACCCTATGATTTAGTGGGTCTACAGGAATTAGATGGGGGCAGCTTTAGAAGTGGACATATCAATCAGATTGAGTTTTTGGCTGAACACGGTGGATTCTTATGCCAGCAACAGCAAACGACTCGAGATTTAGGCCTGTTTGCTCAGCACGGCAAAGGCTTATTAAGTCGTTTTCCAGTTCATGCTATTCAGGAATACCCTTTGCCCTCTAAATTGCCTGGGCGAGGGATTGTTACATTTTGCATAGGAGATGTGTTATCTCCTTTATTTGTGGTCAATGTGCATCTTTCTTTAAGCAAAAAGGCCCAGGCCAAGCAATTTGATTTTATTGCTGAGCTCACCTCAAACTATAAACATGTCATTGTGATGGGAGACTTTAACGCGGAACCCGATTTTTTAATGGAGCACCCCTCTATTAAAGCTTCAGGTTTGCATTTGGCTAATCAGCAATGCTTGACCTATCCCAGTTGGAAACCCAAAAAGCAAATTGACTTTATTTTAGTAAGCCCTTCTATTCTGGTAGTAGAATCTGGCATGATACAGTGTGAATATTCAGATCACTTGCCGGTTTATGCCGAATTAATTATTCCAGAGGAAGTTCGCTTGCCGGTGATATGTCCGATACCCGATATGAATGAGTTGGATTAAATATGCATAAATTGATTAAAAGCTTAAGCCTGGTCCTCATCGGGTTATTGCTTGTATCCTGCGCGACCCAAGCTAAATACCAGCAAATGTTAAATGGCTGGCAAGGCCGTAATATTGAAGATTTTATTAATGTATGGGGCTACCCTGATCAAACCATTACAGCGCTGAACGGGGACCAGGTTTATGTTTACCATAGCCAAAATGTGGTTTCCTTTCCCAGTATGACCACGCCGGGATATACCACGGTCAGTAGCAGCAATGGTCAAACGATAGTGACTCAAGCGCCTTCAATTAGCTCAGGCGGCGGGACCTTTTATTATGACTGCACCACCTGGGTGGAGTTTAATAAACAGCATATTATTACTAAAACCCTGTTTCGAGGAAATAACTGCGTTTCCACTTAATCCGTTTTTCTTAATTCCAGCAGCAATCTTCTGCCTCATTTCAATGGGGGCGGTAAAACAGAGCTCATAGTCATCTCCGCTATGCAAAGCTAAATTTATAGCCTGTGATTTTTCTAAACCAAGCAAAATAGAAGATAAGGGAAGCTGATCCAGCTCAATTTCAGCGCCGACTTTACTGGCAGTTAAAATGTGTTGTAAATCGGCGGCTAATCCATCTGAAATATCAATACAGGCATGAGCGATATCTAATAGAGCTTGGCCGGTTTTCAGTCTTGCTGTGGGTTTATTTAAGCGAGACTCAATATAGTTTTGTGAATCTGTTTCAAGCTTTGGCAGTTTACCTAGTATGGTTTGCAAAGCTAATCCAGCATCCCCTAAGGTCCCTGTTACGTAGATATCATCGCCAATTTTTGCGCTAGATCGCAGTAAAGCTTTTCCTTTGGGTAATATGCCGTGAATTTGGATGGTGATGGCAAGAGGGCCCTGAGTAGTATCGCCGCCAATTAAACTAACTTGAGCTGAATTTGCCATGACAAAAAACCCTTCTGCAAAGTCATTTAGCCAAGTTTCATCAAGTTTGGGCAGAGTGATGGCCAAAGTGGCCCATAACGGGGTGGCTCCCATTGCTGCGCAGTCTGACAGGTTGACTGCCAGGGCTTTATAGCCGATATCGTAAGCTTTGCTATGCTCAGGAAAATGCACCCCGGCTACCAAACTATCGATGGAAATGGCAAGTTGATAGCCATTTGGAATTTCCACAATAGCGCAATCATCTCCAATCGATTGGACTACCCCATGTCCAGGGCTTATTTCGCGATTAAAAAATTTCTCGATTAAGGAAAATTCGTTAAGGGCCATGGCCGCCTATTTTATTTAGTCATAGTTTCTCTATACTAACCGAAT
>JARDZR010000009.1 GCA_029240715.1 Gammaproteobacteria bacterium | reverse complement strand
AGAAGTGCGGCGTTTAATGCCATGGACTTCATAGCCTTTCCCCAATAAGAATTCGGCCAGGTAGGCCCCATCTTGGCCGGTAATACCGGTAATTAAAGCAACTTTTTGCATAGCAAGCTTCTATCCCGAATTTTAAAAAATGTATTCTAGCATAATCGCTAAATAAAATAACTCTTAAGGACTAGTGTTTAGATGATCTAATGCTAAAATAGAAGCCCAGACATTTAGAGGCCGTTTTAATGCAAAAAGTTCGACAATGGGACAAAGACCTACAAATTATCAAGGTCTTAACAATTAATGCGCTCAAGATCAAATATAAGCGCAGCAAGCTTGGTTTGTTTTGGTCCATCCTCAATCCTGTCTTGAATATTGCTGTGATTTCTTTTGTTTTTGCCAGACTGACCTCAGTAAGCTATAGCCAATTTATTATTTTTTACTTTTCGGGATATCTTGCCTGGAGCTTATTTGCCAATTCAGTAACAATTGGAACCAATAGCTTTATCAACAACGAAGCGCTCATTAAGAAAGTCCCGATTAATTTATTTATTTTCCCCGCCGTTTCAATCGGGGTCAGCTGCGTAGAATTTATTCTGGCCACCCTAGCACTGTCAGTTATCGCCTTGTTTTTAGGCTTAAAAATCAGTATAGCGTTGCTTATTTTACCCTATTCACTTTTGAGCTTATTGATTTTTACTGCCGGGGTAACTCTAATTGTTAGCGTTATCACTGCATTTTTCAGAGACTTCGCCTATATCATTACCGTGTTAATCCAGCTTTGGTTTTACTTAACCCCTATTCTTTATTCAAAAAACATTTTGTCAGGCAAGGCCGAATTTCTGCTAGTTATTAACCCAATGGCCTATTACATTGATTTATTTCGAGAACCTATCGTTTATGGAACCATACCCAGTTTCAGCACATTAGCTATTGCTCTGCTGTTCTCACTTGGCTTTCTGGCAATGGGCTTGGCAATATTTAAAAAGCACCGCTCAAGAATTATCTTTGGACTATAAATATGACCAGCATTAGCGTTAAAAATCTATCACTAAGATATATTAAACACATTAATAGGCCGAACTCTTTAAAAGAAAGCGTGATCAAATATATTCTTAATTTTGGCAAACCCTACTATAGCTCAGAAGACTTTTTGGCTTTAGACAATATCAGTTTTGAACTAAAGCAAGGTGACCGTTTGGGGATTATTGGTATCAACGGGGCCGGTAAAAGCAGCCTGCTAAAGGTTATAACTAATATTTACCCCCCTTCTCAAGGCAGCGTAAAAGTAAACGGCCGCATTTCTTCACTTATTGAAATTGGCGCGGGATTTGATCCAGAGCTCACCGGCCGGGAAAATATTTATTTAAACGGCTTGATTTCGGGGTTTTCTAAGAAAGAAATCTCAGCAAAATTAAATGAAATTATAGAGTTTTCGGGATTGGCTGAATTTATCGATACCCCGATTAAATATTATTCTACTGGCATGGGCCTAAGATTAGGATTGAGTATAGCCACCTGTATCAACCCTGAAATTTTAATTTGTGATGAATTATTTGCCGGTGGTGATCTTAATTTTATTGAGAAAGCCACTAATAGGCTTAATCAAATCATTGACCAGGCCCATATTTTTATTACCGTATCTCATGATAATGGCTACATAAGAGAATTTTGCAATAAGGTTCTATATTTAAAGGACCATAAGGTGGCTTATTTTGGGTCGGATGTAGAAAAGGGCTTAAATCAATATATACAAGATAATCATACCAAGCAAACCGACTAAATCGGCTGTATATTTTTGACTTTACGCGCGGGGAATCCAGCAACTAATGTCCAGGCTTCCACGTCCTTATTGACCACACTTTGTCCAGCCACTATGGCCCCTTCCCCAATAATGACGCCGGGCATAAGCATTGCCCCCAAGCCTATTGCTACTTTATTATGAATAGTCGGGCCTTTAATTTTATCTTCAACATAGCCCTCTAAACCAATAAGATTATCGTTTGCCATACCCACGTGCAGACTAATGAAAACGTCATCCCCAATTTGGCAGTTTCCCGTAATATGGCTAGCATCCATAATCTTAGTTCGATTACCGATGGTAGAATTATAGTTGATAGTGACATGTCGAGAGATAATACAAAAATCACCAATTTTGCACTGTTCACGAATAGAAGCCGCATCTCCTATCAGAGTGTTTTCACCAATGCTAACGTCGTAATAAATAACAGCATGTGGCCCGATAGAGCAGTTATCACCAATTGTTATAGATTTTTTAAATCGAGGCTCTCGAGATAGTGCGCCAGCTCCTTTCGGTATTTTACCTAAATAAGCGCCGGTAAAAATTTCAACGTTATCTCCAATAACCACACCCTCCTCAATGACTACATTGGGATGAATGGTTACATTATCACCGATAGTGACACCTTCAGCGATAACAACGTTATTGCGTATGTTAACATTACGGCCTACTTTATCTGTTAGCACTTCCGCAGTAGAATGAATTGGCACCTAACCCTCCCCTGTAAGCAGCTTGGTCAGGATAGAGTCTAACACACGGCAGTCGATTGTATAGTCAGAATGTATGTCTGTTTTTTGTGCAGAATGGCCTTTTAGAAAAGCCAAACTGATTTCAAGCGGCCTGGCAATGGTATTGAATATTTCTAAATTTTCTAATGAATGTCCAGGCAACATAATTAAAGCTTTAGTCGCTGTTTGATTAAAAACCAAATTAGTAAATCCAGCCCCGGTCGGGCCTAAAATAAATTTTGCCTGAGAAAATAGCTTCACCTGATCTTTAAAACTGAAATCCGCACAGTTAATGCTTTCAAAATTTAACGAGCTAGCCATGTTCTTAATTTCATTCTCATTTAACAGCTTCCGATACTGAGATCTTCTCTCTATGTACAGTAACTTTGTAGGCGCTTGTTGACTAAACAGCGAATTACATTTTTGACGAAGGTAATCAATGGCAACGTCTGATATGCAATAGTCATTTATTCTCGGCACTCTATGCACGACCTCGTTGGTAACCGATAGATTGCTTAGATAAATCAAATCCCTAACTCGATAAAGTTCGTCGGAGTTTAACTTGATAATTTCCCTATGACCCTCTGTAATAAATTCTAAGCTTTCATAAAACTGATACGGTAAGCTTTTCGGGACCAATAGTGGGTAATCTTCAAGGTCTTGACGTCTCTCAATCATCAAAAGCTTGGGCAATACCTCTAACAGCCAGTGATAATAATTGAATTGATAGTCTTCAAATAAGGAAATTCCTTTTGCAATCACAGACTTTGATTTAGGGTATCTTTTTAAATAGATGCAATTAGAGCTGAAATCTCCTGAAATTTTTTGATCATAGTGCTTAGATAAAGCATTATGTTCGACTATTTGCTTTTTATAGTCATAAAGCAAGTTGTCGCCATGAATGATAAAACTCGTTTGGCTTAGAGTCCAAGAGTTAGGCAAGCGTGCCAAATAATATGGCAGCATGATAACTTGTTCTTTTTCAATTGCTGTTTGCTTGCCAATATTATCATAAACTGAATACCCCCCTCTTATAACTGGTTCTTGAGAATACTCATTGAGAATGGAAGCTATAGCCTTATTGCTTTGTGCCCACTCATAAACTGAGTAAAAAGAAAACTTTATCGGTTTGATTTTCTTCTCTAATTTCCTTGCCCTAATTAGGGTTTTCAAATGATGATAAGCACTTTTCATAAAATGATAAAATTTTAATAAAAGCCTACCAATCTTGAAATTTAATAGAAAAATTTTGAGATTTTGTTTATTGAATTTCACCAAGCTACCCTCTATTAAAAATCGAGCTGATAAAAATCATGAACCATACCTAATCCGCCATGTTTGGCTTTAGACGCATATAAGCCCTGATTAAAATAAAGCCCCTGCTGTTCAGTGCTTATTCCAAAAGAAAAATAGTCTTTATTTTTTTGAGAGGCCTCGGAGATACACATATGAATGAGATAATCTAGGGCACTGAACTGCTTGCCAAGCTCGCTGTTTGCAAGATACTGGGTATGATAGAAATAATTATCTTGGAATATAAAAGCTCCCGCAATAATTTGACTGTCCTTTACAACCGCTCTAAATAGTATGTTTTCGGGAAACAACTCTTGCAGGAGCATCAATTCTTTTAAACTATGAACAGGTTTAATTTGGTATTTCAACGAGAGGTTTTGGCAAATAATATCGTAAAATTCCTGCAGATATTTAAGGTCTTCTATAATTTTTAAGCCATTTTTTTTAGCTTTACTAACCTTGTTTCTTATATTGGAGAGATCTTTACTATTCAAAAAAAGCTGTCTGCGAAGATCTATCACACAATTTAAGTCTCTTCTTATTAATCTAGCATTTAGCTGCTGCAATGCATAAAGATCATTATCGAAATTAACTTTCTTAAAGCAGTCAGGAACAGCCTTATAAATAATGGAGCTTACTCCCATTTTTCTATAAAAGCTCATCAGCTCCTGAAAGATTTCTTTATGTAGATTAGCATCTGCTTTAGCAACAGTTAAAAGTCCCGCATAAGTAATGCCCTGATGGCTAATTATCTTTGTTCTATCATTTTGGTCAAAAGCAGCTGCAAAGACAGCCAATAATTTATCTTCTTCATCAAAAATCAAAACTGAGCAGTCTTCAAATCTTTGTTTATGATAAGAAAGAAATTGGCGTGAGTGCAGGAAAGTTGCACATGGCGAATGCTTAAGCCAAGAATCCCATTCCTCTTTATAGCTATCGGTATATTTTATTAGTCTCATTTAACTGTTCCGCACAACCAAACCCATCCAAGCCCATATTATTTCCATTGTAAAACATATAGTTCTTTGAGCCTACGCTCAAAAAACTAGGGTAACAAACCGTATTTGAATCCCAGCCTTCTTGAGAAGGCTGCAGAGTAAAGCCCTCATCCTGCCTAAGCCAATTATCACCATCTTGAGAAACAGCCATACCAGGCATATATTCCCCATCTATGCTGCCTTTGGTATAAAACATCTCATAAGCCTGAGAATGAATGTAAACCCTTGGTCGGCCAATACGATATTCCTTGCTTTTGCAGCTGATACAAGTCATGCCTTCTCCGCTAAGTTTGAGAGGGTCATGGCTTGTAAGTTTTTTAATGTAATAAGAAGGAAATGGCTTTCCATCTATATATTGCCAGCGATTACCGACCGAATACCAAAAGCTATATTTACCTTTATCTTGTAGCACCCTATGAATGGCCCGTATATATAAACCTTCATCGTGGCGATCTAATAATGGAGTTTTGCTAATTCTTTTAAAACTTAAACCGGCATCCTCGCTGATTGCCACTCCTGAATATGCCAAAAACTTTGCTTTGTTAACTAACTGAAAACCAACGTAATACATGATAAAAACATTATTCTCAACAAGAATGTCGCCCATTATAACGCCGTTATCGTCAAACATTCCTTGTTCCCCAATATCCAAAACCGGGGTTTCAGCCACATGAATCAACTTTGTTGGATCTTCGGCTAATAGGTCTGCATAGCGAATCCGACCAACACCTTCACGGTCCCTTGCAGAAAAATAAACCCTAATAACTTCTTTATTCTCAAGCAATATAGGAGTGGGAGTTAGGGCTGAATTTGCAGCCCAGCCTTTTTCATAAAGCTTGGCATCATAGACCAAACCCAATTTATTCCAGCTCATTATTAATCCTTTATTTTAAAATATCGATAACTTGAAACTTTAGATAAAACAGCAGGAACCCCAGGGAAAAAATCACCCGGCTGCGTACTTTTATTAATTAGCGCCCCAGCCCCAATAAAATTATCTCTAGCTACTTTGATATTATCTACAAAAGTGCTGTTTACCCCTAAAAAGGAATATTCCCCTATTTCGGTATAGCCTGAAATCACAACATGAGAGCTGATGAAGCAATGGTCTTCTAGTTTGGCACGATGCCCTATATGGTTGCCGCTCCACAAAACAACATTGTTGCCAATTTTTGCATGATGCTGAATGACATTATTTTCAAAAATAAAACAATTATCGCCTATGGTTACATTTCGCCACACAAAAGCTTTAGAGCTGATGTAATTAGCGCAACAATATCCTTTGGCTTTCGCTAAGGCATATAATCGACTCCTAACTCGATTAAGCTGAGTGGATGTAATTGCAACAAAAATTTCATGGGAGCTTGGCGGGTAGTGCTTTTCAATCTCCTCAAAAGGCAATATAGGCAATTCAAAAAGCTTATTCTGCTTAATGAACTCTGATTCGACACTAAACCCTACTACGGTATAATCTGAATCATAGGTAAAATACTCATAAGCAATTTCGGCAAATTCACCTGCACCTACTATTACCAATTTTTTTTTACCCATACCTAAGCCCTCTAAACTCAAAGAACCTTATCATATCTAGAGGCTCAATTTATAGCAATTGCTATTAAATTTTTATACAATAGCCTAACTTAATTTTGAGAAGAACCGACATGTCCCCTCAAATATTTTTATGCCAGGATTTACAAAAATTAAAAAATGAGCGAAACAGCATTATAAAAAATGTTCAAGAGAATGGATACGCCTTAATCAGAGGCTTATATCATGCTGAAGAAATCAGACAAAAATTAAGCAAAGTATTTGAATACTCCAACCAGCATAGCCATCGCGCCTCGCAAGGCGTGGCTCCTGAGGATATCCGCAAGAATATAAGCAAATGGTCAATCGGCGGAACAAGTACATCCCAAACGGGAATTTTTCGATTTATGCTAACCATTTACAACCCTTTATTCGAACAAGATATTTTCGGTCTTCACCCTATATTCAAAAAACTTATTGCTATTAGAGATACCCTGGGTGATAGAAATTTATTGAGTGATGATGTTCTGTTGCCGACCCACTTTAATGCTTGTCGAATTCAAGTTTACCCGGCTGGCGGCGGATTTATGTCAGCACATGTTGATAGCAGAGCTGTTACTAACTTTCATGAACTGAAGGAAGACAGCAAGACTTATATCCAACTAGTGTTATTGCTTACACAAAAAGGCCTAGACTACACTAGCGGCGGGGCCTTTGTTAAAACTGATAGCGGGCTTGTAGATTCGGAAGCAAACAGCCTATCAGGCGATATACTAGTCTATGACGGGGCGACAAACCATGGGGTAAGCGACATTGACCCACAGCTCAGCTTTGAAGAAAAGAACCTTAGAGGGAGGGCTGTAGCGCTTGCCACAATATACAACAAGACTTAGCCCTACAAACTTTCTTCGGATAACATTTCTTTTATTAAAGACCCCAAGACGGCACAGTTCACCCTATAATCGGAGTGGAGATTAGCTGGCTCCTTAGGGACCCCCTGTAAAAAAGCCAACTTGATGCCAAGAATTTCAGAAAATGGCCCAAAGGGTTCATAAGTTTCTCTACATGTACCAGGCGTAAAGGTCAAAGCCCTGGCGCCTTTTGCACAGAATATCAAATTAGCAAAGCTGGCCCCGCTTGGCCCTATAATTAGCTTTGCCTGAGAAAATAAATTGACCTGCTCATAGAAATTTAACTTTGCACAGTCAATCATTTCAAAACCGTAAGATAATACAAGCTGCTTGACTTCATCTTCATTAAGCACTTGCCTATAACCTGAGTTACGCTCTATATAAAGTAGACGCTGCGGAGCATGTTTGCTCATGAGCTTTTGGCAGTTTTGACGAACATAATTGACTGCAGCAAAAGAAACCTTGCAGTCATCATGCTTTATTTTTCTGTGATAAGCTTGATTAATAACTGATAAGTTACTTGAATAAATCAATTGCTTCACATAATGTAATTTATTTGGAGCCAGTTTAATTAACTGCCTTTTATTATCAGTCATAAACTCCAAGGACTCATAAAACTGTTGCGGCAAATCTCCCGGAACTAACAAAGGATAGTCAGCAAACTCTTTCTCATCCTTTATTAACATTAACTTAGGCAGAGTTTCTAACAACCAATGGTAATAATTGCCTTGCCAATCTTCAAACAAGGAAATGGCCTTTTCTAACTGCTCCCCTTTAGGAAATGCGTTAAGCAAGATAGTTTTATCATCAAAGCTCAAAATTTTATCAGGATGTTTGCTTAATGCATCATGCTTAGTAATTTGTTCTTTGTTATCATCTAAAAGATATGTGCCTTGAATTAAAAATCCGCTATGAGCTAGAGCATAGGCTGATTTAAGTTTAGCTATGTAGTAATCTGGCATTTCTACCTTCGCTATTTCAGTTACTGCCCGAGCCCCATCACAATAGAAATAAGTCACGCCCCCTGCTTTTTGAGAAGGCTGAGTCATTTGTTTTATAATCTTTCCCTGGATTTTTCCATTATCCAAAGCTTCTCTAACGCTCGTAAAACAAAGCTTTTTTCTTAGCTGCTGCTGCCCTTTCCTTTTAATATATTTAATAGCATTACAGACAGTTTGATAAATATCCATGGGCCCTATCTCTTAACTTATTCTCATTTTTAATAAAATGTATTACACTTTGCGCTCATTATACAAGAATTTAGTAATTTAAATGGATAGACAAGAATTCAGGCTTATTAACTTCGAGAAAATTGGTGACCACCGAGGCCAACTCATTACTCTTGAAAATCATAAAAGCATCCCCTTTGATATTAAAAGAATGTATTACATTTTTGATACCAAACCAAATGTCACAAGAGGCATGCACGCCCATAAGAAGCTTGAACAAATTCTGATTGCCATCAATGGATCTTGTGAAATATTACTCGATGATGGTCAAACAAAAGAAAGCTTTAAGCTCAATTCAAAAGAAGTCGGCTTATATGTCGGAAATAACGTTTGGCGAGAGATGCATAATTTCTCTCAAGACTGCGTTCTTTTGGTGCTGGCCAGTGAGATCTATGATGAAAGTGACTATATAAGAAACTACCAAGATTTCTTAGCGAACGTGAGCCCAAAAACTCAGGATAATGCATGACCGTTGAATTCCTTAATTTAAAAGCCATCAATCAGCAGTATTCTCATGAAATAGAAGCTGCCATAAAAAAAACATTAGATTCAGGGCACTATATTCTAGGTAAAGAAGTTGAGCTTTTTGAGCAAGAATTTGCAAAATTCTGCGGCAGTAAGTATTGTATTGGAGTTGCCAACGGGCTGGATGCGCTTAACCTCATAATAAAGGCTTATGGCTTTTCTGCTGGCGATGAAATTATAGTGCCCGCCAATACTTTTATTGCGTCTATACTCGCCATTTCAGAAAATGGCCTGAAACCCGTCCTGATTGAACCAGAATTATCAAGCTACAACATTGATGCTAATAAAATAGAGCAAAAAATCACCGCTAAAACCAAAGCTATTATGGCAGTTCATCTTTATGGGCAGATAGCCAATATGAAAGACATTGCCCAAATCGCGCAAAAATATAATTTAAAATTAATTGAAGACGCCGCTCAAGCTCATGGCGCATGTCTAGGTGAAACAAGAGTAGGAAATTTAGGGGACGCAGCAGGTTTTAGCTTTTATCCGGGAAAAAACTTAGGAGCTTTAGGGGACGGCGGAGCTATCACCACTAATGACAAAGACTTAGCAGAAAAGCTAAAAGCTTTAAGAAATTACGGTTCATTTATTAAATATCACAATCACTATAAAGGCCTAAACTCCAGACTGGATGAGTTGCAAGCTGCAGTTCTAAGAGTAAAGCTCAGGTACTTAGACCAGGATAATCAAAAAAGACGCTTGGCTGCAGAAGCTTATCTCAGCGAAATTAAACATGAAAGCATTGTCCTGCCTCAGGTTAATGATCCCAAATCTCATGTTTGGCATCTATTTGTTATCAGAACTCAAAACAGAGAAAAACTACAAAAATATTTAAGCGGGAAAGCCATTCAAACTCTTATTCACTATCCTATTCCAGCGCATAAGCAAAAAGCCTATAAAGAATGGAATGAACTCTCTTTTCCCATCACCGAAACAATACATGAGCAAGTTCTCAGCTTACCTATCAGCCCAATAATGTCTAGACATGAAATAGAAATCGTAACCCAAGCAATAAATGATTATCGGGAATAAAGATGCCGGATTCAGCAAAAGTTAGTGTTGTAATGACGACTTATAATCATGAAAAATATATTGCAGAATCCATACAGAGTATCTTAAATCAAGACTTTCCAGACTTTGAACTTATCGTCGTAGATGACGGCTCAATTGATCAAACTGCTAGCATAATCAAACAATTCAATGACCCTCGAGTTCATTACCATTATCAGGAAAACATGGGGGTAAGTGCCGCGGTCAATGCCGGAATTAAACTAGCTAAGGCCTCTTATATAGCGCTCATGTCAGGCGATGATATCGCCACTCCATGGCGAATAGGAAAAGAATATCAATATTTAGAAAATCATCCTGATATCAATATCGTCTTTGGCAAAATAGAAATAATCGACCATAAAAGCAAAGTACTAAAATCTCACCATTTGAATGAGTTCTTTAATGACTTTATCGATACAAAAATGGATCGTTATGCTGCTTTTAGGTTTTTCTTTTTTAATGGCAACCGCCTAAATTCCGTAACCGCAATGTTTAAACGTGACTGCATACTGAAGACCGGTAAATATCAGCTGGCTTCTTTGCAATTACAAGATTATCTAATGTGGCTTAACTTTCTAAAATTAGGGAAAATCGGCTTACTCGATTCAACTGTTGCCAAATACCGCCTATTAAAAAAACAGAGAAATTTAAGCAACGAAAAAAATTATAGACGAACTCAATTTGAATATTTTGCTGTTCTCGACCAGATTTTTGATGCCATTGACATGGACTTTTTTAAGCAAAGTTTCAAAGATGACTTATTGCATCCAAACTTTGAAGATAGCCACTCATTCAATTTGGAAAAAGCCTATCTTTATCTAAAGCACAGCAGTGATATGGTAAAAATGATCGGTCTGAAAAAACTTTTCCAGCTGTTACAAGACGATGAATTTAGGAATGTTTATTTACATTCATACAAAAAGACCATGCGGGAATATTATCAACTCAGTAACCAAATAAATTTTATTAATAACGAAAAAAGCATACTGCAACGTTTAAAAAGAAAACTCCTAGCTTGCAGTAAAAAACTTTCAGCTTTATTAACGGGATAGCATGTTTAAAGAAACCAACATATTGATTTTGATGGCGACCTATCAAGGAGAGTCCTTTCTAAAGGCACAAATAGAAAGCATACTCAATCAAACTTATAAAAATTGGACCTTACTTATCCGCGATGACGGCTCAACAGATCATAGCAAAGAGATATTGCTCAGCTATAAAAACTTAGACCCTCGTATTCTCATTGTTGATGACCATACCAAAAAGCTCGGCCCTTGCGCTAACTTCGCCAAACTCATGCAGATAGCAAAAAATATGGATCAGCCTTATATTATGCTTGCTGATCAAGATGATGTATGGGACCGCGATAAAATAGCCATTACTTTAGAAAACATGCAAATCTTGCAGCAGCAGCACGGAAACGTGCCTCTTTTGGTCCATACTGACTTACAAGTAGTAGACCAAGACTTAAATGAAATTTCAGCTTCTTATTGGAACTATGAAGGCTTGGACCCAGTTATAGCAAAAAACTTAGCCACGCTTATGATACAAAACGTTGTCACCGGCTGCACTGTGATGATGAACCGGCCATTGCTAACTCTCGCCGCTGATATCCCAGCAGACGTTATAATGCATGATTGGTGGCTGGCTTTAGTTGCCAGGGCTTTTGGCGAAATTTTAAGCATCAACCGCCCTACTATGGCCTATCGGCAACATAGCAAGAATTGCATTGGCGCAAAAAAAAGAAAATTTAGGCTGTTAGGTTTTGCTAGATCACGCGCTTTTATTAGAAATTCTCAAACTCAGGCTGAATCACTTTTAAAGACGTTCGATAAAACCCTAGCAGAGCCGCAAAAAAGTATCATTTCCTGCTACGCTCATTTGGATAAACACGGCTTTATTTCACGACGATTGCTAGCCGGTAAATATGGCTTTCGTAAAATGGGCTTCTTAAAAAATCTACGGTTCTTATTATTGCTATGATTTAAAGCCAAATAAAACCCAGATAGGAAGATATACAAAGAATATCTGTAAAAATAGTGAGTACCTATATTCATAGTGAACAAGAGTAAATAGGCAAATATTAAAAATAATTAAAACCAAAGAAAACCAAGCTAAGCCTTTCATTGCTGAAGATTTTTTTCTGTTATCTATCAACGCAAAAATCGTAGCGGCAATACCAGCGACAAAAATAGCAATGCCCTCTAAAAATTGCACCAACGACCCTGTAATCAGGTCTCGCCAAGAATCATAGTCATTGTACCAAAACATATACATGTACTTTAATTTAAATTCAAACCATTGCACAGGGTGAGTGATTAAAGTTAATAAAGTCATTTGCGCATAAAAAGAGGGCAGCAAATTTATAACCTTTGGATTAATAACACCACAAATTGCCGGTTGCAATTGGCAAGGAAGATTGAGACCAGCATGAGACCAATAATCCATTAAATTAGCAGGATAGGTTGAAGAAGGGGTCCAATAATAAGCCCAAGCAAAAGATGACTGTACCCACGCAAAAGAATCTATATCAAAATAGTTAGAGATTCTCCATGGCATTAGAATTAAGTTATAAATTAAAACTGCAATTAAAACTGCCACTAATCGTTTAGTAAATATTGGCCTCAGCACGCTAAAATTTAAAGTACTGCCAGTAAAATAAGCGGCTAATATTTCTTTAAGCAGCTTAGCAAGAACAAACAATACCATACCAAAAGTTATAAATGATCCAAAACATTCTATATATGCCCTTATATAAGCGCATAGAGCGAAAGTGACCGCCGATAAAATCAGAAAATAATTTTTGCCGCATTTAGCCCACAATATAAATAATGAGACCCCAACAAAAAACAACGGAATCGATACGTTTTCTGAAAGAATTAATCCATAGCTAAATAACCAACTCGAAATAGTCGTTAAATATAAAGGCATAGGAATCAATATAATCTTAATAAGCTTAGATTTTAAATTGTCGAGGCTTGCATAGAGCAAAGTAAACAATAAAGCCCAGACTACAGCTGAAAGGCATAGCATTTTCAGAGGATAATTGCTTGGGCCAAATAATTTAATTATTAATGCACTGATAATGACTGGGCCGGGTGGCCATAAGTGCCTTACCCATTCATGAAAGTGTCCGGTTTGCAGGAAATACAGCCCCGATTGCACATAAGTGCCGCAATCCCCTTCTCCGCATAATTTACCCACATCATTCGCTGAAAGGTGCAGATAAAACTGGTAACTAGATAAGGTAGGCAAAAAATTCAAATTACTTTTATCGCCAATAATAAAAGCAAGTGACATATAAATTAAAAAGAAAAGGGCAAATAAGGCTATATTTTTTGCTATCGCTAACTTAGGAAAAAAATTCAAACCTGGCCCCTTATGCTGTGCGCCAGAAATGCTAATGGAGTTATATCTTTAAGTCAACCTACAAACTGTCAAGTCAAATAGTGTATTATGTCTGTTTTAAACATTAATGGATACATAGATGGGCCTTCTTTACGTTGCTTTTACTGTGCTTTGCACTGTTATAGGTCAGTTGATTATAAAATGGCAGATGTCTTATATCGGCGCCCTACCTATAGGCATATCTCCAAAAATTTTAGTCATTTTGAAATTAATGACAAATTTTTGGATCCTTGGCGCCCTATTTTTAGCCTATCTTGCCTCGCTATCTTGGATGATCGCCATGACAAAGCTGCCTTTGAGCTATGCGTACCCGTTCACCAGCCTTTCTATATTGTTGGTTTTTATAGCAGGCGCATTATTTTTTAAAGAACCGGTTCAGCTTTTGCAAATAATAGGAGTCAGCCTGATTATTTTAGGCATCTGCTTTTTAGGCTATTCAAAATGAGTCAAGCCTATACAGAAATAAATGGAATCAAATGCTATGCACCAGAACTTTTGGAAAGCGATGAACATTTTCCAAGAGAAAGCTTTGATCAGTTGTTTAGGCTTGAAGATAAACATTTTTGGTTTCAGGCAAGAAACCGACTTATAAATCGTCTCATTAAAAAATTCGCCAGGTCTAAAAAAGACCTATTAGAAATTGGATGCGGCACCGGTATTGTTTTAAGCAATATAAAATCTCAGCATCCAGATTTAAAACTAATGGGAGCAGAGCTTCACCTGAATGGCATCTATCACGCAAAGCAACGCTTGTCCGACATAGAGTTTATCCAAGTTGATGCAAGAAACCTGCCTTTTAACAATCAACTTGATATGATCGGCGCATTTGATGTTTTAGAGCATATCGAAGAAGATGAATTAGTGCTTAAAAATATCCATAAAGCATTAAAAAATGACGGGCTGTTTTTTATCAGTGTGCCACAACATATGGGGCTGTGGAGCGCTCAAGATGAAGTTGCCAAACACAAACGTCGTTATTCTAGAAAGGAGTTAGTTAACAAATTACAAAAATCCGGATTTAAAGTTGAGTTTATTAGTTCATTTGTATTCTGTTTGCTGCCTATGATGTACTTATCCCGCCTTAACAAACAGACTGTAAGCAACAGTGATTCCGAGCTAGATCTCTCTATTTTTAGCAATAATGTTTGCAGCTTCTTTATGCATATCGATGAACTTTTGATTAGATTAGGGCTTTCATTACCGGCTGGGGGCAGTTTATTTGTTGTAGCAGGTAAGCGTTAATTGCATCAGCAACGGTTTCAACTTCCTGCTCTGCCATACCTATCCATAGCGGCAATCTTATTAATCTGTCACCTATATCTTCTGTTATTTTCATACTACCTGAAACTCTTCCAAACTTTTTACCTGCCGGGGAAGAGTGCAAAGGAATATAGTGGAAAACAGCATTAATTCGGTTCTCACTTAAAAACTTTAAACAAGCAGTCCTTTTTTCTAAATCAGGCAGCAGAATATAGTACATATGTGCATTGTGCTGACAATTAGCCGGCACATAAGGTAGTTGGATATTATGAGACGCCTGCAGTGCTGATAACTTACGGTGATAGCTTTTCCAAATTTCCAGTCTTCTTGCCGTAATTTCTTCAGCTTGCTCCATTTGCGCCCAAAGAAAGGCAGCTATTAAATCGCTTGGTAAGAAAGAAGACCCAATATCTACCCAAGTGTATTTATCAACTGCTCCCCTGAAAAACTTACTTCTGTTTGTTCCTTTCTCTCTTATAATCTCAGCTCTTTCTATAAACTTTGGGGCATTGATTAATAAAGCTCCGCCCTCTCCCGAAATGATGTTTTTAGTTTCATGGAAACTGATTGCAGCGAAATGTCCAATACTGCCTAAAGCACGTCCCTTATAAAAAGACATTAGGCCTTGTGCGGCATCCTCTATCACAATTAGATTATGTCGATTGGCAATATCCATAATACTGTCCATTTCACAAGCCACTCCGGCGTAATGAACAGGAACTATTGCCTTAGTTTTTTTCGTAATAGCTTGTTCGATTTTACTTTCATCAATATTATGAGTATCAGGACGGACATCAACAAAAACCGGAACAGCCCCGCGCAATACAAAAGCATTTGCAGTTGATACAAAAGTAAATGAAGGCATGATAACTTCATCGCCAGGCTGAATATCAGCTAAGATTGCTGCCATTTCTAAAGCGGCGGTGCAAGAATGAGTTAGTAATGCTTTTTTTGAGCCGGTTTTCTGTTCAAGCCAGGTATGACAATTTTTTGTAAATCTACCATCACCTGAAAGATGCTTTTCATTAATAGCCTGTTCTATATATGCAAGTTCATTGCCGGTGGCATAAGCCAGGTTAAAAGGAACCTTATGTTTTTGAACCATCTATCTAATCCCTCTTTATTGCCAACCCGTAATATTTCTAGTACATTGGCTCGACTTAATACTTTTAAAATATATTTATGATTAAATCCAAAAAGGTTGCTATTGTACAATCCTGCTACATTCCGTGGAAGGGTTTTTTTGACCTGATTAACATGGTAGATGAATTCATTTTGTATGATGACGTGCAGTATACTCGTCGAGACTGGAGAAATCGCAATAAAATACGCACTGCAAATGGGGCCCAATGGCTTAGCATACCAGTAGAAGTAAAAGGGAAGTATTTACAAAAAATAAATGAAGCCAAAATAAGCGATGCCAACTGGGGAAAAGAGCACTGGTCCACCATAAAACATAATTATGCCAAAGCCCCGAATTTTAAAGAATTTAAAGATATATTTGAAGAAATCTATTTAAATTATACAGAAAACAGTTTAAGTCTGATTAACTATAAATTTTTAACCGCAATTAATGAAATTTTAGGAATTAAAACTAAAATATCCTGGTCGAATGATTATGAACTGCTAGAGGGTAAAACTGAAAGGCTGTTAGGTTTGTGCAAAGCCGCTAAAGCGACTGAATATATTTCCGGGCCTTTAGCCAAAGACTATCTCGATCAAAAACTATTTGAACAAGAAAATATCAAAGTAAGCTGGATGGATTACAGCAACTACCCTGAATATAAGCAGTTATATACCGGCTTTGACCACTATGTCAGCATAATTGACATGCTTTTTAATTTGGGCCAAGATACCACAAAATTCATGAAGTCATTTAATCATCGCATATAGGCCCCATATACATGAGATTATCAATTGTTACTACGTTGTATCACTCTGAGCCTTATATTGTCGAATTTTACAAAAGAATTTCTCTTGCTGCCCAAAAGATAAGTAACAACTATGAAATTATTTTCGTTAACGATGGATCTCCTGATCACTCTTTAGAAATTGCATTAAAACTTTACCAAGAAGATAAACGGATAAAGCTTATCGATCTGTCTCGCAATTTTGGGCACCACAAAGCAATCATGACCGGTTTATCCTATGCAAGTGGCGACTATGTCCTTTTAATAGATATTGATTTGGAAGAAAGACCTGAGTATTTGAATCTTTTTTGGGATACATTACAGGCCAACCCTGAATACGACGTTGCATATGGCAGCCAAATAAAGAGAAAAGGCGGCCTTTTTGAACAGTTCTCAGGACATTTTTTTTATAAATTCTTTAACTTTTTCAGTGAAGTAAAAATTCCGAAAAACTCAGTCCAACTTCGATTAATGACAAAGCGATATGTTGAAAGCTTTGTTAAATTTCGTGAAAAAGAGCCAGCCTATGGCATATTGGCGGTTTTAACCGGTTTTAAGCAAATGAGTATAGATATTGTCAAAGACTCACATAGCCCTACAACTTATACCTTGTTTAGGCGTTTCAATGCTCTTATTAATACCATTACCACCTCTACCAGTCGGCCATTATGGCTAATTTTTTATACAGGCGCCGCCATTACTGCCGCCTCAATTTTGCTCATTATTAAATTAATAATATCATGGCTGTTCGGATCTCCTTTGGAGGGCTGGACTTCTGTTATGGTGACAATATTATTTTTTGGCGGCATCACTATATTGTTCCAAGGCTTAATCGGCATATATCTATCAAAAGTTTTTTATGAAGTTAAAGATAGGCCCTATGTCGTTATTAAAAAAAGATATTTGCAAGAAGATTAAATCATGGAGACTATATGAGTAACAATTCTTATGGCCAGCTCACTCAGACAAAAATAGCGGACTCCATACAGTACCATGTTGAGCAGATTACGATATTAGGCTATAGCATTGTTAGAGGGGTTCTGTCGGAAGAAGAGATCTCTCTGGTTAAGGAAAAAGTTTATACCATTTACCAGCAGCAGGTTTCTGAGTTTCAATCGGAAGAAGTTTTAGACCAAATCCATGAGAAAGACTTTGTAAGAGGGGTATTAGAATACGACAGCTATTTTATTAAAATTGCCGCAAAAGAAACTGTGCTTGCTATCGTTAAGAACATGCTCGGTGACAAAATAGTCTTGCAGTCTCAAAATGCAATAATCAATAAACCATTTTTACAACATCGCCATGGCGCTTGGCATCGCGATCTGCCCTATCAAAACTTTATTATTTCAAAGCCATTAGCAATAACAGCTCTATTCGCTATAGATACTTTTTCCCATGAGACAGGCGGAACGGTGCTTGTTCCCTGTACTCATAAATTAATGCATCTCCCTTCTGAGGAGTTTATTAAAGAGCACTCCGTTCAAATCAATGCAAATGCAGGGGATGTGGTTTTATTTGATTCTATGCTTATGCATAGAGCTGGGAACAATATTGCCGGCAAAGACAGAATTGCAGTTAATCATGTTTATACTGTTCCCATCTTAAAACAACAAATTGATCTACCTAGCAGCTTAGGGGATGAGTACAATACTCCTGAACTAGCTGACCTTTTAGGGTATAGCACCCAGGTTGCAAAAAGCTCCACAGAATGGCGACAGATGAAATTAGATAAACTAAAGCCTATCAAGTAGCGATATGACAAAGAATATAACCGATAACTTGAAACAAAAAATAAGCAGCTATTACTCCGAGAAAATTGAGCTCTATGGCCCTACTCCTCAAGGAGTGGATTGGAACAGCAAACACTCTCAAGAAACTAGATTTAGACAGCTTCTTAAAATTTGCGAACTAGCGCCAAATTTTAGCATTAATGATTTAGGCTGCGGCTTTGGCTCTCTATATGAATTCATGCGAACCAACCACTTTCGTTTTGATTACTACGGCTATGACCTGTCAGAAAATATGATAGCAGAGGCAAAAAAACTATACATAGCAGCCAGCCATTGCCAGTTTTTCAATAACGATCATCTACAGCTTCATGACTTCACAGTCGCTAGCGGTATATTTAATGTAAAAATGGACATTCCTTTAAAAGAATGGGAAAGCTATATTTTAGAAACTTTACAAAAAATGCATGCCGCCAGCACCAAAGGCTTTTCTTTCAATCTGCTTACCAAGTATTCAGATAAAGAATATATGAAGGATTATCTTTATTATGCAGACCCTTGCCAATTATTTGATTATTGTAAGCAGCACTTTTCAAAAAATGTGGCCTTGCTGCATGACTATTATCTTTATGAATTCACTCTTTTAATAAGGAAATAAGCTGTGGCAAGAATAATGAAATGGAAAAAACTTGGCAGAGTTTTTGTTGCTGATAATCATTTTCCATGGATGATAAGCCATGCAGCTAATCCTATAGCAGAAGATTTAGGCGATGATATTTACAGAATTTATTTTAATTGCCGTGACCAGTCAAATAAATCAAATATAGGCTTTGTTGAAATTAATATACTTGACCCGCTCACTATCTTAGATGTTTCTGAAAAACCAGTATTGGCACCCGGTGAAATAGGCCTGTTTGATGACAGCGGAGTATCTTTAGCCTGTATAAACAGCATTGATTCAAAAAAATATCTTTATTATCTGGGTTGGAATCTTGCAATTACTGTGCCATGGCGCAATAGCATTGGGCTTGCTATTTTTGATGAAAATCAGCAATGCTTTAAAAAATACGGCAAAGCTCCGATTATCGATAGGTCAACTAATGATCCGTATTCCCTGTCTTACCCATTTGTGCTTAAGGATCAAGGAATATATAGAATGTGGTATGGTAGCCATACTCAGTGGGGCAAAGAAATTAAAGATATGATTCATGTATTAAAATACGCTGAATCTGAAGACGGCATTAATTGGAAGCGTACCGATATCCAAGTTTTGAATTTTAAGAGCAGCAAGGAATATGCATTTTCAAGGCCCTGGGTAATTAAAGAAAATAATATTTTTAAAATGTGGTATTCCTATAGGGGAGACACCTATCGTATTGGTTATGCTGAATCCAAAAACGGCATTGACTGGATAAGAAAAGACGAGGAAGCAGGAATAGATGTTTCAAAAGACGGCTGGGATAATGAAATGATTTGCTACCCTTCTGTTTTTACACATAAATCAAAAACCTATATGCTGTATTGCGGCAATGATTACGGCAAAACAGGCTTTGGGCTAGCAGTACTAGAAACTGACAACCAATAAAGGCCTTAATTATTTTTTGACCCCATTTGCAATTACTTATAGTAAAATAAATGATACATTAAAGCCAAATTTAAAAATTATTGAGCCTATCTATGCCATTTGAATTTACTAAATTAGCCTTACCAGAAGTTATCCTAATTAAGCCTGAGGTCTTTTATGATGACCGCGGTTTTTTTATGGAAAGCTTTAAAACTTCTGAATTCAGCAAGCATGGCATTCCAACTCATTTTTCACAAGACAATCACTCCAAATCCAACAAAAGCGTTTTAAGGGGCTTGCATTTCCAGCTTAATCCTAAAGCCCAAGGAAAATTGGTCAGGGTAATTCGCGGCAGAATTTTTGATGTGGTGGTTGATATTCGAAAAGGCTCGCCTAATTATGGAAAATGGCTGGGTTTGGAGCTATCTGAACACAATAAACATATTTTGTGGATTCCTGCTGGCTTTGCTCACGGAGTGGCCTTTTTAGAGGATAATACTGAGCTACTTTATAAGGCGACTGAAGAATATTCCAAACAACATGAAAGAAGCATCCTGTGGAATGATCCAGAGCTTGGCATTAACTGGCCTATTACAAAACCTATTCTTTCTGAAAAAGATGAGCAAGCTGCTGTTTTAAAAGAAGTTGAAAATAATAACTTTTATCTGCCATGAAAATATTACTCTTAGGCGCCAACGGACAGTTAGGTGCTGATATTGTCAAATATCAACAATCCCATAAACAAGCTAATCAACTTAGTCTGCAATGCTTTACTCGCTCCAATCTTGATATAAGCAAACCAGACTTGATTAGCCGAGTGCTTGAGCAGCAAGATTTTGACGTTTTAATTAACTGCATGGCTTACACTCAAGTTGACAAGGCAGAAACAGAAATCGATTTAGCCTTCACAATCAATGCCTATGCAGTTGAACAAATAGCCTTGGCCTGCCAAAAAAAGCACGCCAAATTGATCCATATTAGTACCGATTTTGTTTTTGGTGGGTATTCGGCTAATAAGCCGCTTAATGAACAAGCCCCCACTGCTCCTATTAATATTTATGGCCAAAGTAAATTATTAGGTGAGGAGCTGGCATTAGCCTCCTGCCAAAATAGCATTATTTTGCGTTCTGCTTCTTTGTTTGGACTCAATCAGTCTAAAGCGAAAGGTAATTTCGTTGAAACCATGATTAGACTTGGCAAAGAAAACGGTAAGATTAAGGTCATAGCAGATCAAGTTATGTCTCCCACCGGAACTTTTGATCTTGCCAAAATGATATTTCAAGCCTTAGAAGCTAATATCCCTTCCGGTATATACCATGCAGTGAACTCAGGCCAGGCTAGTTGGTATGAATTTGCCTGTAAAATTATGGAAATGGCTAAAATTGACTGTGAAATCAATCCTATCCCTGCAATTGAATACCCGTTACCGGCAAAACGCCCAAGCTACAGCGTGTTGGATAACCACAAACTCTCAAGGCTTATAGGCCCTATTTCACACTGGCATCAAGCTTTGGCATATTATTTCCAACAAAGCATTGCTTAAATTTCATTCAGAAATAAGTTTACTTATCAATACTTATTCCAAATTATCTTAACATTTTTTCACCAATTCTCATTGAATATCGAGCAAGATTCGCTTAGTATAATTTCCAAGCTAGTTGTCTACTGAGGGAAAGACAATATGTATGCATTTACCGCATTTTCTAATGCTGTATCAAGCGCTTTGTCCTGGATAACCGGGAATCCTACTACAGCTGAAACCGTCCTCCCGTTTAACAATAACGCGAGCCCAAACCCTGCCTCAGACTTTGGTAAAAAAGTCTTAAAATGCCTGGTTGCCGGCGCAGCGGTATTAACTATCTCAGAGCAAATAAGACCAAAAGCTGATAACAGCCCTTATGCCGGCCCTTTTACTGAGGATTTTACTGCCCATGATTTTCAGACCCTGGCTCCCGCAAATTTTTCTTATCAGCCTTCACTCAGAGGCTATGTAGCTGATAAGACTGCAGCGCTTGAATCCTTTCCTCAAGCTAAACCAGAACAAGCCATTGAATATAAAGCAGAAAATAAAGCAAGAAGATTGGCCTATGCAGTTGATCAACCATTGCCTACCGTTACTACTTATGTAGGAAATAATTACACTCAAGAGATCCCACTGGTAACCTTTAATACCACTTTGGTTGATATCATCAACGTCACTCTGGCTGATGGCTCCCCCTTACCAAGTTGGTTTAATTTCACCAAATACCCGGCGAAATATTACGGTAACAGCACTGCATTTAAACTTCATTTACAGACTGGGTCTATTAACAGCTTAGCTTTACAGGACGACAGAATATATGCAGGTTATGATGCTTCTCCTTATGCAGTAGTTGATGTGTTTTATTCCAATCCACATACTGGCACTTATATAACCTATTTGGTTAATACTTGGACAAACTTTATCACAGGCAGGTTCAAGATATTAGGGATTTACTCCTACTACTCCATGTCTTCGTCAGCCTCGCCTTACTATCGGGTAAATACAGTGAACCAAGTTACTGCCCAAACTGGCACTTTCAGCCCAGGAAGTAATAAAGGTTTACTTAATGTCTTGCCATCTCTAGACAGCCAATACATGGCGGTATGGGACCCAAATACCTTATTTTTAGTAAACACTACTACTTTCACTAATCCTATTAAAACGGCAACTGTCAATATCACTGGATTAGGCACTTATAAAGCAATGGACCTGCAAAACGATGTGTTGGCAGCAATTTATCAAGCACCAAACTCCAGTGTATGGTTAAATTTATATGCCATTAATCGGACCTCTTTTAGCTTTAGCTCTATAAGTACAAGCTCAGCTGGTTTACCTACTTCTTTAAAACTTAGCCAAAATTATCTCTATATAGGCCAAAGCACCGGGGTTCAAATTGTCAATATTACCAACCCAGCATCGCCACAAATAGTAGGCTATTATAGCTCAGGACAGGTTAACAACATCGATGTACAGGTTGCTCCAGATGTAGTAAACAGGACCACAGCTTATCTTAACGTTAATAACCAACAAATCCATGTAGTTGATGTAAGCGACCCTGCTACCCCTAAAGCTATGGCCAGTTATCCTGTTAGCTTTTCTGGATCAACAGCCATGTCTAGCACGCCTGGATTTTTGGTGGATAGCAGCCAAACTATTTATTATGGCGGCTCCAACGTTCTTCGGACAATTTCTGCTGAAGGCGGCTCTCTTGCATCGCATGGCTACCTTAAATTTAGTCCGCCTCCTATGTCATATGGCAACTATAGTATTAAACTTGTTGGAAGAACTACCGACGGTAGCAATGTTAATATTACTACCTATTATAACTTTACCGTAGCAGATCTTAAGCCCGAAGTTCTCAACGAACCCAATCCATATGCATTTAATGTGTTTGATACAGTTGAGGTTCCGCTTAATTTAACTACGGATAGCTTTGATCCAGATGCTGGAGATAGCTTAAGCTATCAACTTTTACCTGCTACCGGGCCGCAAGATCTTGCGTTAGTTCCCGCCAATGGCACAGCAGGCAGTGCCAGTCATATATTAACAGGCTTTATCGGCCGGGGTCAGCAAGGAACTTACAATGCCAGCATTCAGATTACCGATAGCCAGGGCTTGTCAGCGCTGTACAGAGTCCCTTTAAAAGTTTTAAACCGAGATCTTTTTTTTAATAGCACGGCATTCAATCTATTGCCTAGTTCCTTAATCTGGAACAGTAACCAAAGCTATAGCTACAAGCTCCCTGACAAGCTGATATTGGACGATGATCTAGATTCAATCAATATCACTGCTGGTGTATTATCTTATATGAACTGGAACGGTTCAAGCCAATCTCTAACTGGAACTGTTCCGCTTCGAAGCCAGGGAAGCACTAGTTTAAATTTCACCGCCAGCGATGGACATGGTGGAGTTTTAAACTTCAGCATACCCTTTCGTAACCCTAATGAAGCCCCTGTTATTAGGCAGAATTTAAGTGATTTTACCGAGCTAAGAAACCTTCAGCTCTATGCCGGCCCTATTCCGAAAATTAATTTGCCAAGCACCGATTCTTTTGTGCAGGATGCTAATGGCGATATTTTAACAGCCGAGCTTTTTGTTTCTGAGCCCAGTAAATTGGCTTTAACTTTAAACACTACAGCCAACCCTTGGACTATCGGCGGCCAAGTCCTGGC
>JARDZR010000058.1 GCA_029240715.1 Gammaproteobacteria bacterium | reverse complement strand
CCTTGAGATACTCAGGATATTGAAGTCCTTGCACAATGTTTTCCCTAACATTTTTTTAATGCAATTTTAACGATAAGTTATGCGCTAAGCAATATCTTGAAAAGCTTATTCTGCATTAGCTTGTTTAATAGGGATCAGAATACAGCCTGGCAGAATGCTAACAAGAATGCTGGCAAAAAGCCCAGTCCTATCATAGCAAGGCCGTTTAAACTAATAGCTATTAGGCTGTCAGCCGATATTTCAATAGGCACCACAAACAAAGGCTTATCAAAATACATCACTTTGATAATGCGAATGTAATAATAGGCCCCTACCATAGACATCAGCATGGCATAGCTTGCCAAAATATAATGCTGTTCTGAAACCAAGGTTTTTAATATATAAAACTTGCTGTCAAAGCCCACCAAAGGAGGAATTCCTGCCATGGAAAGCAGCAATAGCATCATCATAAAAGCCAACCAAGGATTGCGGTCATTTAAACCGGTATAGTCTTCGATGTTATCCGCATCTTCACCCTGCCGGCTTGCCAACATCACTACACCAAATCCGCCCACTGTCATTAAGGCATAAGTAAGCATATAAAATAAGGCTGCGGCATTCGCATCGGGATTATTTAAAGACAGGGCAATTAAAACAAAACCAATATGGCTAATGGTTGAAAATGCCAGCATTCGCTTAATATTTTTTTGCACTATAGCCAAAACGTTACCGATAAATAACGATAATACCCCTAAAACCAGCCAGACCGGCTGCCAATGTGCCGATAGGCTTGGCAAGCTGGTGACTATTAATCTAAATACCAGTCCTAAAACAGCCAGTTTAGGTAAAGTACCCAGCAAACTTGTTACTGAGGTTGGCGCACCTTCATAAGCATCGGGCGCCCACATATGGAACGGAACCGCGCTTAATTTGATAGAAACCGCCACTATCATCAAAATCAAGCCTACTAGTAATGTGCTGTTTTGCGCTAAAGCAGGGCCTATCTTAGCCGCGATCATATCTAAAGATAAGCTGCCGCTCATACCATAAAGCAATGACATTCCATATAACAGCATCCCAGAGGCCATCGCCCCCATTACAAAATATTTAATAGCGGCTTCTGAACCTTTTGCTGCCTCTTTTCTCATCGCAATCATGGCATATAAAGGCAAGGACAATAGCTCAAGTCCCAGATAAAGAGTTAACAGGCTATTGGAGGCTACCATGACCATACCGCCCAATAAAGACATTAAGGCCAATACGTGGAACTCTCCGCGCATAATTTTGTGTTCAACCGTATAGTTTCTAGCGTAGATAAAGCTTAGAAACACCACAAGATACATGGCAAGACTTAGTCCAATCGATAAAGGGTCCAGTGTAAATTGATCATTGAGCCAGGTTTCAGGCGCCATTTTAAGCTGATGCCAGCTTAAACAAGCTGCCCCAATCAAAGCCAGCTGGGCTAACAAATAGCTAATCCACTTATTGGATTCCAGTAAAAACAAATCCAGCAGCATAATTAAGCAAATCATACTTAAAATAAAAAGCTCTGGCCAAATGGGCGACAACAGTAAAAGCAATTGTTCAAACATATTTAAACCTCAAATGTTAGCTACTAACAGCTACTTTAGTTACCACCAAGTTTACAAAGTGGGCCACGGTAGCATGAGAAACCTGTAAAATTAAATCCGGATAAATTCCAAATATTAAAATAGGGGCAGCCAGTAAAATAAAAATAAAGATTTCTAATTTAGTTAAATCTTTACCTTTGGCTAAGCTATGGTTTTTCACTTCGCCAAACAGCACTCTTTTGTACATCCATAGTGTATAAGCTGGAGCAATAATTAAAGTTGAAGCGGCTGCCAAAGCGACCCAGACATTAGTTTTAAAGGCAGCTAATATCACTAAAAACTCGCCCACAAAGCCAGATGTGCCTGGCAAGCCAACGTTAGCCATAGCAAATAGCATATAAAAAGCGGCAAAAACCGGCATAACATTAGCAATACCACGATAATCGTTAATTTGACGAGAACCAAATCTTTGGAAAAGATAACTGGCCCCCAAAAACAGCGCGCCTGAAGAAAAAGCATGAGCAATCATTTGGAACATGGCGCCTTGTACGCTGATAATGGCTTCTTCCTGCCCTCCAAAATTATAGCCCCCTGTCTCTCGCACCAGTCTAAATACCATAAAGATCCCCAAGGTGACGATACCCATATGCGAAACAGAAGAATAAGCAATTAATCGTTTCATATCTTTTTGGACGATGGTGGCAAAACCCACATAGACAATCGCAATTAAAGATAAGCCAATAAGCAGCCAATCCATAGACTGAGTCACTCCGGGCACAATCGGCAATGCCAAGCGAATAAATCCATAGGCACCCATCTTAAGCATTAAAGCCGCTAATACGACAGAGCCTCCAGCCGGGGCTTCAGTATGCGCGTCAGGTAGCCAGGTATGGACCGGCCACATAGGGATTTTGACTGCAAAAGCCAGTAAAAATGCCAAGAACACCCAGTTTTGAGTATCTGGGCTTAAGCTAATATTCTGAAAGGCCACGATCGAAAAATTGCCGGCCTTGTTGGCCAAATATAAAAAGGCAATCAGCATGAAAATGGAGCCCAATAAGGTATAAAGGAAAAACTTAATAGCGGCATAAGCCCGGCGTTGGCCTCCCCAAATTCCAATACCCAGATACATCGGAATCATTGAGGCTTCCCAGAAGCTGTAGAATAAAATGGCATCTAATGAACAAAATGCTCCGTTCATAATCCCGGTAGAAATCAGGAAAATTGCCATATATTGTGCAATATGATGTTTCACTACCCGCCAAGCGGCTAAAATAATGATTAAGTTGGTGAAACAAGTTAAAGCGATAAATAACAACGAAATGCCGTCTACGCCCAAGGCATATTGCAAACCAAACTGTGGGATCCAGTTATAGCGTTCTATATATTGCATTTGATATGAAGAAGCATCAAATCCCATGTAAAGCGGGATGCAAAGCCCAAGCGTTGCCAGTGCAAAAATCAGAGCAACCCAGCGCGGCAATACCGTATTGGAATGGATTTTGGACAGCATTAAAATGAGTGCGCCACCGCATATAGGCAGCCAAATCAACAGGCTTAATAAATAATTTGCCAGCATGAATTTTCCTTATTTCTGTAAATACAGCCAGCCCAGCATCAGGCTCAAGCCTACAATGACCGCGAAAGCATAATGATACAAATAACCACTTTGCAGCTTACGTAATATATTTCCTAAAGTTCGCACTGATTTAGCCGAACCGTTTACTAATCCTTTATCAATAATAAATACATCACCTATTCGCCATACAATAAAGCCAACTACTCGGGAGCCTCCCCCAAAAATAAAGTCATAAGCCGCATCAATTCCATACTTATGTTTCAGTAATAAATAAAGCCAGGAAAACCAACGGCTCAACTTGTCTGGGACCTGCGGGTAAAGTACATAGCAAACATAGCTGATGGCAATACCAAGCAACGCCAACAAGAAAGGCAGGCTTATTATGCCATGGCCTAAAAATTGCCAGCTTGAAGTATAAGCTTGCTGCAATTGACCTACTACATTATGTTGCGGCAAAACAAAAATGCTGTTGCCAAAAAACCCGTTCAAGGCCGGCTCGAAAAATATCATTCCGGCTAAAAAAGTAGGGATGCTAAGTGCAATTAACGGAATCAAAATAGAAAGCGGGGATTCATGCAGGTGGGCTTTTTGTTCCTCTGTCATGCGCTCTTTACCATGAAATACCATAAAAAACATTCTGAAAGTATAAAGAGCTGTGACAAAGGTGCCTGCCACTAACATCCAGCCGCATAATTTATGGGCATGAATAGTGGAGTTTTGCACCGCTTCAATAATTAAATCCTTTGAGTAAAAACCTGAAAATGGCGGGATGGCGCATAAAGCTAATGCACCCAGCAGCATACACCAATAGGTAATGGGCATATATTTTCTTAAGCCGCCCATTTTTCTCATATCTTGTTCATGATGCATACCGATAATCACAGAACCTGCTGCCAAGAACAGCAAAGCTTTGAAAGCGGCATGGGTCATTAAATGAAACAGGCCTATCGAATAAGCAGAAACACCTTGAGCTGCCATCATATAGCCTAGTTGAGAAAGCGTAGAATAAGCGACCACTCTCTTGATATCGGTTTGCACGATTCCGATAATTCCCATAAACAATGCGGTAATCGAGCCAATAATTAAAACACTGCTTAAGGCCACTTCTGAAAACTCAAATAGAGGAGAAAGCCTGGCCACCATAAATACCCCGGCCGTTACCATAGTAGCGGCATGGATTAAAGCTGAAATAGGCGTAGGACCTTCCATCGAGCCCTCAAGCCATATATGCAAAGGGACCTGAGCTGATTTACCTATTGCCCCAACAAACAAGAACAAGCAGATCATGGTAATAACATTAGCGGTATGCAAGCCCCAATAACTCATAGCCGGGCTAGCAGCGGCTATAGTTGGCACCTGCGCAAAAGCCTGAGCGTAGTCTAGTGAACCAAAATACATTAGGATTGCGGCCAAACCTAGCAAAAATCCAACATCGCCCACCCTGTTAGCAATAAAAGCTTTTAAGCTGGCATAGTTAGCGCTTTCTCTTTTAAACCAAAAGCCAATCAGCAAATAGGAAACTAATCCCACGCCTTCCCAGCCAAAAAACAACAGCAAAAAGTTATTGGCCATCACTAATGAAAGCATGGCAAAAGTAAAGCCTGAGATATAGCTAAAAAATCTTTGATAGCCGCTGTCCCCTTCCATATAACCCATTGAGTAAATATGCACTAATAAGGAAACAAAGTTCACTACCAGCATCATAAATACGGTAATGTTATCAATTAAGAAACCCACGTTAAAGCTTAAGCCGTTTACCACCGCCCAGCTGAATACATTAAAGTTTAAAGCAGGATTGTGTTGGATCACGATATAGTCAAACAAATAGCAAGACAGGGCAAAAGAAACCGCCATTAAACCAATTGTGACGATATTGCAGCCGCGAATGCCAATGACCTTACCTAAAAGACCGGCAATTAAACAACCCAATAAAGGCGAGAGTAGTAGTATTAATGCAATAACTTGTATCTGCGCCATGTTTTTACCCCTTCAACGCATCTAAATCTTGGATGTTGATAGAGCGCTTGGTCCTAAAAATCACCACCAAAATCGCCAACCCAATAGCAGCCTCAGCTGCTGCAACCGTTAATACGAAAAATACAAATATCTGCCCTGCAATATCATTTAGATAATGGGAAAAAGCGATAAAGTTAGTATTTACAGCAAGCAACATCAACTCCAGTGACATCAACAAAACAATCATGTTTTTACGGTTTAATACAATGCCAGCAATGCTGATACCGAACAAGATGGCACTTAATACCAAATATTGAGAGAGTGCAATCATGATTGATCTCCTTGCTGATTAGGCTTTTCAGCCGGCATTTTTATGATTCGAAGGCGATCTTGCGCTTTTACTGCCACTTGCTTGCTTGGAATTTGGGACTTAGTGCCTGAACGATGGCCTCTAAAAGTTAAAGTAATGGCCGCCACCATTGCTGCCAATAAGATAACCGCCGCAAGTTCAAATGGATAAAGGTAATTAGTAAACAAACTCATTCCCAATTCTTGTATATTGCTGTAATCAGCAGAATGGGGCTGTGGGGCTGGGAAATAATTAGGCCCAAAATGCCCTGGTCCAACCGCCCAGACTAGAACTGCAATAATGCCTAATCCGGCCACAGCCGCCACCGGCCAATAACGCACAAAACTTGCTTTGATTTCAGCGATATCAATATCCAGCATCATAACCACAAACAAGAACAAAACCATCACTGCGCCGACATACACCACTATCAATACTAAAGCTAAAAACTCAGCTTCTATCAGCAACCAAAGTGCTGCAGCTGCAACAAAGCATGATACCAAGCTTAATACTGCCTGCACCGGATTACGTGAAGTAATCACCATAAGTGCGCTGATGACACAAATGCTAGCAAAGATATAAAACAAGACTTGAGTAGCCATAAATTTCCTTAACGATAAGGTCTATCTAATTCACGGTCTTTGGCAATATTGCGTTCTTGCCAATCACCCACTGCCAGCAATTTCTGCTTGGTCATAATATTTTCGCCGCGATGTTCTATTGAATAATCCGAAATACGGGTCAATACAATAGAATCAACCGGACAGGACTCTTCACAAAACCCGCAGTAAATACATTTAAATAAATCGATATCATACATAGTGGTCCTTCTGGAACCATCTTCTGCACGAGGGCCAGCCTCAATGGTAATCGCTAAAGCCGGGCATACTGCCTCGCATAATTTGCAAGCGATACACCGTTCTTCGCCATTTGGATAGCGGCGCAAAGCATGTAAGCCTCTAAATCTTGGCGAAGTGGGGGTTTTTTCTTCAGGAAACTGCACAGTCACTTTTTGAGTAAACAGGTGCTTGCCGGTTAGCTTTAAGCCAAGCAAGAGTTCCCACAACAGAAAGGTCTTAAAAAAATGTTTTATGCTATTCATTGTTTTCTCCCTAGCTTCCAGCAATCTGCAAGAACCAAGGACCTACCTGGAACTTAACCAGGAACGCCACGACGATGACCCATACCAGGGTAATAGGCAAAAACACTTTCCAGCCCAGGCGAGAGCCAGCCCCCTAAAAAGAAAATTGAAATCAGAGTGGAGACCAAAATCATATTGGCATATTCCGCTAAAAAGAACATAGCAAAACGCATACCGGAGTACTCAACATGGACTCCCGCTACAATTTCAGATTCTCCCTCTACCACGTCAAATGGGGCCCGGTTGGTTTCTGCTACGCCTGAAACCCAATACACTACAAACAAAGGGAACAAAGGAATAATAAACCAGTGCCAGACCCCGCCCTGCTGCGCCAAAACAATTTGGCTTAAGTTCAAGCTGCCCGCTGCAATTAACACTCCGATCAAAGCAAAACCCATAGCCAACTCATAGGAAACCATTTGCGCAGAAGAGCGCAAGGCCCCATATAAGGCATATTTTGAGTTAGAAGCCCAGCCGGCAATAATAAAGCCATAAATACCAAGCGAAGTCATTGCAAAAACATATAACAGGCCTGCATTAATATTGGCTAGTACCATATGCGCACTAAAAGGAATCACCGCCCAAGCTGAAAGTGCTGTGACAAAAGTTAAAATTGGCGCAATAGCAAACAAGTATGAACTGGCTTTAGTCGGCACGATAATTTCTTTAAAAAACAGCTTTAAACCATCGGCA
>JARDZR010000057.1 GCA_029240715.1 Gammaproteobacteria bacterium | reverse complement strand
ACTTCTTTCAAGGTAACGAAAAAGCCAAAATGGGTAATACCGCTGATAACCCCTTCAAATTCTTCGCCCACCTTATCTGCTATATAAGCACATTTCAGACTGCTAACAACCTCACGACTTGCTTCATCAGCCCTTCTTTCAGTGAATGATAAATATTCTCCAAATTCAACCAATCGGTGCTTGTCATAGACTACGGCAGAATGGTCCTTCTTATCCAAAATACTTCTAGCCAAACGATGCACAATTAAATCAGGGTAGCGACGAATCGGCGAGGTAAAATGGGTGTAAGCATCATAAGCCAAGCCAAAATGCCCGATATTATTTTCACTGTATACGGCTTGATTCATTGAGCGAAGTAAAACCGTTTGGATAATAGGATAGTCTTCTCGGTTTTTAGCGCGAATGAGCACACTGTTCAAATCCTTGGGCTCAGGCCTATGCTTGCCTGTCATCGTTAAGCCTCTTAAGCTTAAGAAACCGCGCAAGTCATCAATTTTTTCTTCCTTGGGAGTTTCATGAATCCGATATAAGGCGTCTCTTTTATTTTTAATGAAAAATTGGGCTGTAGCCACATTGGCCATCAACATGCATTCTTCAATAATCTTGTGGGCATCGTTACGCACTACCGGCTTAACTTCTCTAACTTGCCCATGTTCATTCAAAGAAATAATCGTCTCAATGGTTTCAAACTCTAAAGCGCCCCTTTCTTTGCGGCGTTCCATCAGTACATTATAAAGTGCTTCAAGGTTTTTTAGATGCGGCAGCAAATCAGCCTTTTCCCAGTCAGCTGGCGTCTCTTTTAATACTTGCGCCACGAGGCTATAGGTTAATCGGGCTTTAGAGCGCATCACGGCTGGATAAAAACTGGATTTAACCAAATCTCCATTTTCATTGATCAACATCTGGCAAACCATGCAAAGCCTATCGACATTGGGCTTTAAAGAACATAGTTCGTTAGAAATAATCTCAGGCAACATAGGGATGACTCTACCTGGGAAATAAACCGAGGTTCCACGTTTTTGCGCTTCATGGTCTAAGGCAGTACCCGGGCGGACATAATAAGATACATCAGCAATAGCAACATAAAGCTCCCATTGCCCATTTTCAAGCGGTTTGCAATATACTGCATCGTCAAAATCTTTAGCATCTTCCCCGTCAATCGTCACCAAAGGCAGATCGGTAATGTTTGCCCTGCCATATTTGTCCTTTTCCGATACTTCACCTGTCAGGCCGCTAATTTCTTTAACGACTTCATTAGGCCAAACTCTAGGCAAATCATAATTATTGACAGCTGAATCAATCGCTAAATCGACATTGATGGTATCACTTAATATTTTACTTACTTTACCAACAGCCTGGGTGTGATAACCCGGCTGAGTATGAATATCTACCGCCACTAACTGGTTATGTTTAGCTCCGGCCTCATCCTCAGGCAAAATCATGACTGATTTTTTAATTTTAGCCCCTTCAGGAATGACATAGGAGCCGTCTAGTTCTTTATGAAAGCGTCCGACAATTTTAGTGGTGTTACGCTCTATGACATCAATAATCACAGCTTCAAGCTGGCCTGTCTGGTCTTCTCCGACCACTTTGATCAGAATTTTGTCACCAGGAAAAACCATCCGCATTTGCTTTTTTGATAAAACGATAGGCTTAGCAGGATCATTGTCAGGAATGACAATGCCAGCCCCTTCTTTGCTGACCGCTACTTTTCCCGTAACAAGATCAACATGCTCCAGTATCTGGTATTCACCACGCCTATTGCAGGTAAGCTGCCCATCTCTTTCCATGGCTCTTAAGCGCCGTCTTAACGCTTCAATTTTTTCTGCAGAATCCATTCCTAACACTTTACCAAGATATTCATGAGTACAAGGCTCTGCAGAGCGCTCAATAAATTCTAAGATAAGTTCACGGCTTGGGATAGGCTCAGCATATTTACTGGCTTCTCGCTCAGCATGGGGATCATCTTTGATATTGAACTTAGTCAATCTTATACTCCACTTAATACCATAATTGCCTCAATTTCCACTTCAGCTTGTTTGGGCATGGCAGCAACCCCTAACAAAGCCCTGGCAGGAAAAGGCGCTTTAAAATAATTTTTCATCACTTGGTTAACCACATCAAAGTGCTTTAAATCCAACAAATAAACATTTAATTTAACGATATCCGCTAAATCGCCGCCTGCGGCTTCAGCTATCGCTTTAATATTTTCAAAAACCTGGGAAACCTGTAGCTCCATGGGCCCGGTTACCATACTCATGGTTTCTGGGTTTAAAGGGATCTGACCGGAAATATAAACGGTGTTGGCAACCTGCATTGCCTGAGAGTAGCTACCAATTGCCGCTGGAGCTTTATCTGTATTGATCATTTTCTTCATATCTGTTCTCTAAATTTTGGGTTTGACTCTAAAAGCCCGCATAACGTATTTAATTTTTTTCAATCTTTTAATCAATCTAGCCAAGTGAACACGGCTTCTTACTTCAATCACCGCTTCAATAATGCCATAAGTGGTCCTGGCTTCTTCTACATGAAACTCTCGAATATTGCAATCCGCATCGGTTATTGCCTTCGAGGTAATCGCAATAGCGCCTCGCACATTCTCTGTTTCTACTATCATTTTAACTGGAAAATAATCATTTAAAGCATCAGCCCAGCTTAAAGTGACCAAGTCATCCGGGTGATTTTTATAATCGATCCTGTCCCAAATCGGACATTGGTTAGTATGGACCTCTATGCCCTGGCCTTTGCTCAAAATACCTCGCACCTCATCTCCAGGAATGGGGTAACAACATCTTGAAAAGCGAAGGTTCATTCCTTCAGAGCCGATAATTTGTAAATTTTGCTTTTGTGGTTCAAATCGTGCAGCCTGGCTCATTCTCTCCATAAGCTGCTGTGCAAGCACTCGGCTGCTTCTCTCTCCAGACCCTAACTGCTTTAATAAAGTCTTCTCTGAAGGCAAAGACAGCTCATCACAAAGCGCTTTCATTGCTTCATGAGGAATAGAGTCCCAGGTCAATCCTGATTCTGACAAAGAATAGGTCAATAATTTCTTGCCTAGAGCAATCGCTTCCTCTTCTTCTCGAGATTTTAAAAAATGTTTAATTCCTGTTTTAGCTTTTGCACTCACCACAAAATTGAGCCAAGAAGGACTAGGGGTCGCCTTTGGAGAAGTAACGACTTCAACTGTCTGTCCATTATTCAAAACATAATTAAGCGGGACAAGGCGCCTGTTCACTTTAGCAGCCACACAGCGATCGCCAATTTGGGTATGGACTGCATAAGCAAAGTCTACAGTGGTGGCCCCACGAGGCAGACGCATAATATCACCTTTTGGGGTAAACACATAAACTTCATCTGGAAACAGATCAATTTTAACGTGTTCAATAAACTCTAAAGAATTACCAGCACTAGACTGCATATCCAGCAATTGCTCTAACCATTCTCTTGTTCTTACCTCTGCTGGACTGACAAAGCCCTGGGTCTTATATAGCCAATGGGCTGCAATACCGTTTTTAGCGGTAATCTCCATTTCCTTAGTGCGGATTTGGATTTCAATCGGCACGCCATAAGGACCAAATAAAGTAGTATGCAGCGACTGGTAGCCGTTAGCTTTTGGAATAGCGATGTAGTCTTTAAAACGTCCGGGGATAGGTTTATATAAACCGTGCAATGCTCCTAAGACTCGATAGCAATCATCCACATCTTTGACTACCACTCGAAAAGCATAAACATCCATAATTTCTGAAAAAGGCACCCCTCTAAGCTGCATTTTTTTATAAATGCTATATAAGCGCTTGGCACGCCCGAAAATATTCTCAGCTGGAACAGCATATTGCTCAAGCCTTACAGCCAAAGCCTCGTAAATTTTATCCATCAATTTACGACGGTAGCCACGAGCTGCTTTCACCCTTTTTTCTAAAATGCGGTAACGCAGAGGATATAAAACCTGAAACCCATAGTCTTCAAAGGCATTTTTAAAGATATTCATCCCTAGCCTATTAGCAATAGGGGCATAAATTTCCAAGGTTTCCAAAGCAATGCGGCGACGCTTATCTGCTCGGAAATTAGAATTGGCCAAGGTGCTCATATTATGCAGACGATCGGCCATTTTAATCAGGATAACCCTAATGTCCTCTACCATGGCCAGCATCATTTTACGAAAATTTTCTGCCTGGGCCTCAGCTTTAGATTCAAAGGTAATTTGGGTGAGCTTAGTCACTCCGTCCACCAACTTGGCAACGGTCTCGCCAAATAAGTCTGCGATTTGATCTAAAGTGATAGTGGTGTCTTCAACCACATCATGTAATAACGCAGCAATAATGGTTTCAGGGTCCATGTGCATGTCTGCCAAGGTCCCTGCTACCGCCACACAGTGGGTTATATAAGCTTCACCGGTACTGCGAAATTGAGTTTCATGAGCATCAGCGGCGAACAAGAAAGCTTCAACGATGGGATAAATTTGCCCCGGAGTTAAATAGCTTGATAGCTTTTCTTGTAACGGGCTGAATATAAACACAAGCTACTCTACTAGTAGTTGGTATCGGTCAATAAAATCCCTTTATCGACATGACCCGCTGCAATTTCTCGCAATGCAACTACGGTAGGTTTATCGTTATCCCAAGCCACGCTTGGCTCTTCGCCTGAACGCATGATCTGACGGGCACGTTTGCTAGCAACTAAAACCAATTGAAAGCGGTTATCTACTCTACCTAAACAATCTTCTACGGTAACTCGAGCCATATTATTTTCCTTATCATTTAGATCTAAAAGCTGAATTTCAGGCCGAGACTTTTTTCTCAGCATCATTACATTTTAGCTTTTTTTTGCTCATAGTGGAACTAATGATTGCCAAAATCGTCTGTTCTAGCCCCTGAGCTACCCCAACAAGTCTTCTATAAGTTGGGAAAGTTGCAGCTTTTGCCGTACAGTTTTCAATCTTTCAGAGCGAACAATTGCTTTTAAGTCTTCTAGGGCTTGCTCAAATTTATCGTTAACAATCAAATATTCATATTCTGAATAATGCTGCATCTCGCTGGTTGCCGCTGACAGACGGTTAGCGATCACTTCCGGGTGATCTTGGGCCCTTCGCTCCAACCTTTCTTTCAAAATAAATTTTGAAGGAGGCAATAAGAAAATACCAATGCTATTGTGAGGAAACAGCTTCTTAACCTGCTGAGCGCCCTGCCAATCAATGTCCAATATAATGTCCTGACCTTGATCGATGGCCTTTTCAATTTCCATTTTAGAAGTCGCATAAAAATGCCCAAACACCTCAGCATCTTCAATAAAAGCTTGCTGTTCTCGCAGACTTAAAAACTGCTGTCTTTCAGTAAAATAATAATGGATACCGTCAATCTCACCCGGCCTTTTCAAGCGAGTGGTATGAGATATGGAAACCCGAATATTGGGCATCTGTTCAATCAATGCTTTAACTAAACTAGTCTTGCCAGCACCAGAAGGCGCTGAAAGGATAAAAATTAAGCCATTCCGCTTGGACATAAAAACTACCTACTCTATATTTTGAATTTGTTCCCGCATTTGCTCAATCAGCAGCTTAATCTCAACTGCAGCCTTTGTCATCTGGGCATTAATCGATTTTGATGAAAGGGTATTGGCTTCGCGATTAAGCTCCTGCATTAAAAAATCTAAATGCTTACCCATCACCCCGCCTCTTTCTAAAATTCTTTGCACCTCAGCATTATGGGCTGACAAGCGGTCTAGCTCCTCGGTTACATCCATCTTTTGTGCTACTAACAACATTTCCTGCGCCAATCGCAATGGTTCGAGCTCTAATTTGGCTTCAGCAAAACGGGCAGTTAATTTTGACTCATAATGCTGTTGAATGCCAGGCAATATTTTACGGACTTCCAGCACATATTTCTCAACGTCTTTAAGCTGCTGCCGTATGAATTCAGTCAAGGCTTTGCCTTCTCTTTTTCTCGACTGGCTAAATTCATTTAACACTTGGTCCAAAAGCTCAAGAGCTTCTTCTTCCGTATGAGAATGGTCTTCTAACTTTGGCTGCAACACTCCGGGCCATTTCAGCAAAGCTTGGGTATCCAAGCTGGATGGGACATTACAGGTTTCTAACAATATCATTTCAGCTTGAAGAATTTGTTGGGCCAAATCAGTATTGACCTCCAAATTGACATTCCCCTCGGCAGAGGCCAGCAAATTAAACACACAGTCAATTTTGCCTCGTTGAATATGGGCCTTAATGTGCTCTCTAATAGGCATTTCCATATCTTTAAGCACTTCTGGCAACCGCAAATTGATCTCTAAATAGCGATGGTTAACCGATTTGATTTCACAAATTAATTCACCCCATTCGCCTTTTTTATTGGCCCGAGCAAACGCGGTCATGCTAGATATCATTTTTGCCACCTTTTAAGAATCTTATCCCAATATGATGAAGCAGGTGATAGCTTAAATGCAAGCCATTATAACGAGAAATAACCGATAAATACCCATCCTAACAACCACATTACCGGATGGACATCTTTATATTGGCCCATGGCAGTTTTCAAAGTAACATAGCAAATTACTCCTAAGCCTACCCCATCGGCAATTGAAAAAGTAAGCGGGATTGATAACAAAGTAATCACTGCCGGGATATATTCAGCAGCATCTTCCCAGTTTACTTGAGCAAATGGTTTAACCATGATGCAGGCCACATAAAATAAGGCAGCTGAGCTTGCAAATACAGGAACGCTGGCAGCTAGTGGTGAAAGAAATATGGCTAATAGAAAGAGTACGGCTACTACACAGGCAACAAAGCCGGTCCGTCCTCCGGCTTTAATGCCTGAAGCGCTCTCAACAAACGGGCAAACCGTGGAAAGACCAATCAAAGAAGAGGCTGTAGTTGCTACACTTTCTGCCAATAAGGCGCGATTGATGCTCTGTTTTAAATTATCACTGGAGCGTTCTAAATGGAAAGACAAACCAATCAGAGTCCCCGT
>JARDZR010000056.1 GCA_029240715.1 Gammaproteobacteria bacterium | reverse complement strand
TCAGTTGCTGCTACAGTAGGCTAGGAGTGGGTGGGGCGTGGCCTGAAGTTGGCACAGCAGCCTGTACGCCACAGCAGCAAAACCAGTGAAACCAACAAAATGAAGCTCTAGAGGGCTGCGCAACAGTAACAGGCTCTCGGTGAAGGCTAATGCGGGCTTCTTCTAACACGATCTGGCTTGTTCTTGCTTCTTCTCTCGGCTCAGGTGCCCTTGTTTCAGCACGGCTGGCTTTTTGAGCTATATCGCGCAATATTGTCCAATCTCCTCCTTTGGGTTGATAGTGAATTAATTTTAGCTTTTCATCCCCTATGCTTTTGCTAAGCAGTTCTTTGGCCAGTTTAAATTGATTTGCATATTCCTCGGTGCCGCTATATAAGAAAATATGGACTTCTGGAAATTTCATTATCAGTGCATTCATTAAGTCTGCAAGAGGTGGGGTTTCAGTCGATTTGCCTAGATTGGGTTCTAGTGCAAGAACCCGGATTTGCTCATTAGAAAAACCATGGGATTGTAACAGTCTATCAATTTCAAAGCAGATATCCTGCTCATGCTTTACTGAAGAAGGGGTATTATCTTTTAGATAGCCCTGTTCAAGAACTTGGTAGCCATATTTTTTAAAAGGGGCGCTTAATTGCCTAGAAATAAGTGCATCGCTGTGGCTTAATAAAACAGCTAATCCAGCCCTGTGCTGAGGTGAAAATATGCGAGGAGTGCCTTGGGTTTTAGTGCCAAGCATGGTTCCGACCCGAAGATTAAACTATATAATTAAATGTGACAATAAACCTAAGTTATGCCGATGTAAAGGCTTCATTCTTTATTGATTGAATGAAATAGGTCGTTAAAATGGACCGTATTTTGGGCCATTTGGCTAATATCTTTGCTTATGTTACAGTAAGGCCATTTAATTGATGAGATAAGCGGTATGCGGGCTGGGATTTTTAAAAGATATTCTTCGATATTTTCAACCATCAGTTTTTTATTCGATGCATTTATTGTAATTGCTTCAGGCTATTTGGCTTATTTTTTTAGGTTTGGCAATTTACTTGGAATGCCGCCTATTTATAACTTAGTGATATTTGTAGGTTGTGCTATCGCTTATGTATGCTTTTATCAGGTAGGTTTGTATGAGCCTTTGCGAGGCAAGCAAGTCGATGTGTTATTTAAGCGATTGTTTACTGCCTGGGGCTCTATTTTATTGATTTTTGCCGTTCTGGCATTTTTTACCAAAACAGGTGAAGTGTTTTCAAGAATCTGGTTGGCTGAGTGGTTTTTTGTCGGTTTTTGTTGTTCGGTAATATTTAGAGTGGCTGCATTGCTTGTGATGAGGGCTTTGCGCAAAAAAGGATATAATCACCGCACTTTATATATTATCGGGGCGGGCAGTTTAGGTAGACATATTGCCAACTCTATTCAAGAATCAATGTGGGCAGGATACGTTATTAAAGCTTTTTTTGATGATAATCCAACAGCACATGACAAGAATATTCATCAGCATCCCGTTTTAGCAATCCCTGATAACTGGGACCGTTTTCTTGCTGAACAACCGGTTGATGAAATCTGGATCGCCTTGCCGCTTCGAGCTGAGCAAAGAATCAAAGAAATAATGATGGGCCTGCGTCATAGTACAGTTAATGTACGGCTAGTGCCTGACCTTTTTGGCTTAGGGTTATTGAACCACTCCATTTCAAATATAGCCGGGATTGCTACGCTAACTTTAAGAGAGTCTCCAATGAGGGGCTTAAGTTTATTAATTAAAAATATCGAAGATCGAGTGTTGGCTTTTCTCATTCTGATTTTAATTTCCCCGCTGCTGTTAATCATTGCGATCGCAATTAAGATGAACAGCAAGGGGCCTGTTTTATTTAAGCAAAAACGCTATGGAATCGATGGCAAGTTAATTAATGTTTACAAATTTCGCTCTATGTTTGTGCATCAGGAAACAGAAGGCCAAGTTACCCAGGCTAAAAGAAATGACAGCAGAATCACATGGGTAGGGCGTTTTTTGAGAAAAAGCAGTTTAGATGAGTTGCCGCAATTTTTTAATGTTTTGCAAGGCAGAATGTCAATTGTGGGGCCGCGTCCTCATGCTGTAGCTCACAATGAGCAATATAAAGATTTGGTAGCAATGTATATGCAACGGCATATTGTTAAACCTGGTATTACTGGATGGGCCCAAGTTAATGGGTTTAGAGGTGAAACTGATACGCTTGAAAAAATGCAAAAGCGAGTTGAGTTCGATTTGTACTATATTGAGAATTGGTCAATATGGTTTGATTTTAAAATTATCTTAATGACAATATTTAAAGGATTTATCAATAAAAATGCCCACTGAAAAAGCTCAGAAAATTTATCCTATTATTTTATCAGGGGGCTCAGGCACGAGGTTATGGCCTTTATCCCGCAAGGAATATCCAAAACATCTTATTCCCTTGGTGGACCATCACAGTTTGCTTCAAAAAACCTTGCTGCGTTTAGAAGGGATAGCATGTCATGAGCCTTTGCTTATCTGCAATCAACAGCAGCGCTTTATGGTGGCAGAGCAATTGCAGGAATTAGGGCTGCAACAGGCCCATATTGTTTTAGAGCCAGTAGGGCGCAATACCGCAGCAGCTATTGCTATTGCTGCTTTGCAGCTTATTGAAAAAGATCCTAATGCCCTGATGCTGGTTTTGCCGGCTGATCATATTATTAAAGACAGTGCTGTTTTTGCTCAAGCGGTAAACAAAGCTCTGCCTTATGCAGCTGAAGGCAAGCTGGTAACTTTTGGTGTAATACCCAGTTCGCCTCATACTGGTTATGGGTATATTCAGCGTGGGCAAAAGCTAGAGGACGAAGCTTATCAGGTTGCAAAATTTGTTGAAAAACCAAGCCTCAATGTGGCTGAGGGCTATCTTAGGTCTGGTCATTATTATTGGAACAGCGGTTTGTTTTTGTTTAAAGCTTCTGCTTATTTAAACGAGCTTGAGCAATTTGTGCCTGATATTGTATTGCATTGCCAAGCTTCATGGGACAAGAGACAGCAAGATTTGGATTTTATCCGGATCGAAGAACAGGCTTTTGCAAAATGCCCTGATTTATCTATTGATTATGCGGTAATGGAAAAAACCCAAAATGCTGTTGTGCTGCCACTTGATACTGATTGGAGTGATGTGGGAGCTTGGTCGGCCTTGTTTGATGTGAGTGATAAAGACAGCTGTGGCAATATTATTGAGGGAGATGTTTGGGCTGAGAACGTTCATAACAGCTACCTTTATGCCCAAAGCAGGCTGTTGGCAGTCATCGGTGTCAAAGATCATATCGTAGTAGAAACAGCCGATGCCGTTTTGGTGGCGGATAAAAGCCATAGTGAACAAGTTAAAAATATTGTGCAGCTTCTAGAAAAAAGCGGCAGATCTGAAAGGCTTTATCATAGAGTACAATATCGCCCTTGGGGTCAACATGAGCTGCTTATTGAAAGCGAGCACTTTCAGGTAAGAAGAGTTAAAATCAAGCCTAATATGATGATTTCTTTGCAAAAGCATAAGCTTCGTTCAGAACATTGGGTGGTGGTAAAAGGAATAGCTGAAGTTGTCTATAATGATGAAACCCATGTTGTGAAGGAAAACCAATCATTCTATGTTCCAGCAGGCATTGTCCATAGTATTAAAAATATTGGCGATAAGCTTTTGGAGTTTATAGAAGTACAGGTGGGCGAGTGCTTAAAAGAAGATGATATTGTTCGCTTATAGAGGGAAATTATGACAGATAACAATCAAAGCAATCCCAAAAAGCCTAAAAAAAGCTTATGGAAACTATTTGATGAACTTACTCCTGGAATTAGCTACAAAGTGGTGGTTTTGCTTATTGCCTTAGGCATTTTGTCTTATATTTATAGGTGGATCGAGTGGCACTTTTAATAGTAGGAGGGGCCGGTTATATAGGCTCACATATGAGCTTATCTTTACTCGAAGCAGGTCACGAAGTGATTGTGCTGGATGATTTATCTACCGGCTTTGAAGATGCAGTACAGGCCACTCACTTTGTGCAAAGCAGTTTGGCTGATAGAGAGTTGTTGGATAAATTATTTCAACAGAACAAAATTGATGCAGTCATGCATTTTGCTTCTTTTATTCAAGTTGGGGAATCTGTTAATGATCCCGCCAAATACTACCGAAATAATTTCACCCATACTCAAAATCTATTAGATGCCATGATAAAGCATGGGGTATTGAAATTTATTTTTTCCTCCACCGCGGCCATTTTTGGGGAACCCTTATATGTTCCAATTGATGTAAAACATCCCAAAAACCCAATTAATCCTTATGGGCGTTCTAAATGGATGGTAGAGCAGTTATTAGAAGATTACGATACAGCTTATGGCTTAAAATCGATTTCTCTGCGTTACTTTAATGTAGCAGGAGCAGATCCTAAAGGAAGACTGGGGGAGCGCCACGAGCCTGAAACTCATTTAATCCCCTTGGTGTTAAGGGCCGCTTCCGGTAGAGCTCCTTTCATAAAGGTATTCGGTAGGGATTATGACACCCCAGATGGAACCTGCATCAGAGACTATATTCATGTCTCAGATCTATGCTTAGCGCATAACCTTGCGCTTGAATATTTGGATAGCAATGGAAAAAGCGCCCAGTTTAATTTAGGTAATGGCAGTGGTTTTTCAGTGCAAGAAGTCATTGATACCGCAAAAAGAGTGACCGGCAAAGACATCAAAGTGCTTGATGAGCCAAGAAGGCCGGGGGACCCTGCTCGATTGGTGGCAGATTCAAAACTGGCTATGAGGCAGCTGGGGTAACTTGCTCATTTATTATGTATAAACTCCACTTTTTTTGAAGCTACTGCGCCGCAAACTTGCCACAGCAGATTGATTTTAGGGGTGGAATGGGCTTTAGCCAAGAGAGTGACAAGACTTAATTATGCTGTTTTAAAGCCCACTCAACATGCTCTTTCACAAGCTCTGAAGTAAAATTTAATTTAGCCTTTAGGGCATTGATAATCTCAGGTGAAGTCGGAGCATTTCCCAAAGCGATGGCGATATTGCTCAGCCACTTTTCATAACCGATTCTTCTTATAGCAGAGCCTTCGGTTTTTTTAAAAAATGCCTGTTCGGACCAGTTAAACAGCTCAATTAAATCAGGATGCTTTAAGCCTCTATTAGCTTGAAAGCTGATCTCTTTGCTGGTTTTAGCGAATTTATTCCAGGGGCATATTAGTTGGCAGTCATCGCAGCCATAAATTCTATTGCCGATCATTTTTCTGAATTCTTCTGGAATAGGGCCTTTAAGCTCAATGGTTAAATAAGAAATGCAGCGTCTGGCATCCAGTTGATGCGGACCGATAATGGCTTGAGTAGGACAGATATCGATGCAAGCTGAACATGAGCCGCAGTGATTTTTGCTAAAAGGCTCATCAATAGGTAAGGGCAAATCAGTATATAGGCTGCCTAAAAAAAACCAGGAGCCTGCTTTGGGGTTTATTAAATTAGTATGTTTACCTATCCAGCCTAAGCCTGCTTTTTGAGCTAAAGGCTTTTCCAGAACGGGGGCGCTGTCGACAAAGGCTCTATATTGAAATTGTCCGGTTTCTTGCTCAATCCTTTTGGCTAATTCCTGCAGTCTTTTACGAATAAGCTTGTGATAGTCTTTATCTTGAGCATAGCGCGATATAAATGCTTTATTAGAATTCTGCAGGGCCTCTTTAAATTCAGGGTCCGCAGGTAAATAATCCATTCGGCCGACAATAATTCTTAAAGTGCCGGGCAGCAGCTCTTCAGGTCGGGTCCTTTTAGTGCCATGGCGTTGCATATAGTCCATTTCACCGTGATAGCCTTTTGCCAGCCACTGATTGAGTCTCGACTCGGCTATAGATAAATCGGTATTGGTAATGCCGATTTCTTGAAAGCCCAGTTCTTTGCCCCAGCTTTTAATTTGCAGAGCAAGCTCAGCAAAGTTTGCCTCAATGTGAGCGGTCATGTTGATGCAGTTGCAGCTCATTAATATAGTTTTGGGTTTCAGCAGCCGGCAGTTTAAATTTTACAGCAAGCCAGGCGCTAAGTAAGCACAGTAAAGCTAGCAATAGCATGTCTACCTGCCAGGAAAATAAAGCTATTCCCCCACCGTAATTGCCAATATAGGAAATAGCTGACAGACCGATAAAGTAAGGCCACATCCAAATAGAAGCCTGCCAGTTAAGATGCGCTTTATGGCCTTTTTTAGCCAATCCTTGATACAGAAACAACACCATCAAGCCAGCTGCTAAGGCGATTCCAAGTTTTGATAAGATATTCCAACCGCTCCAATAAGCTAGCAATGTACACAAGTAAAAAGCAAATACAGCCCAGGCATTGCCAAAAGGAAGCTTCAACGGACGTTTCTGGTTAGGCGCTTGTTGACGCAATGCCAACAGACAAATTGGGCCGATCGCATAGGTCAGGGCTAGCAAAGAGGTAAGAAAGGCTACCATAATATTCCAGCCCGGCAGGGGAGCGAACAAAAACATGCCCAAAGCAAAGTTAAGAACAATGGCGGCCCCAGGGTTGCCTTGTGGGGTAAGCTTTTGAAAGACTGCTGGCAAATAACCATTTTTGCTCATGCCGTAAATAGAGCGGCTGGCGCTGCCACAATACATCAATCCTGCAGCTAATGGGGCAATAATGGCGCCAACATATAAAACCGGTAGTAACCAGCTTAAACCGTCTTGCTGAATAATCGCGGCCAATGGACTGTTGTTATTGCTAAGTTGAATATTGGCCCAACCATTGCTTAAATTGGCGGGAGTTAAAGAGCTGAAAAAAGCTAACTGAATCAATAAAAATAACACCAGGCAAATTAACACTGAACCAATAATAGCAAACGGAACAGAACGGCTAGGGTTTTTAGCTTCGCCTGCCATTTCAGCGGCTTGTTTAAAGCCGTTAAATGCAAACACAATGCCGCCGGTTGCCATGGCTCCTAAAACACCATGCCAGCCTGTTGGCATAAACACACTGTTGCCGGAATGGATAATGTGTTCTGGTTTAAAAAACAACATCAAAATAATCATGACGATAAAGCTTGGGATAATCAGTTTGATAATAGCAAGCACATTGTTAAATCGAATGAGCCATCTAATGGAATAAGTATTAATAAAGCTTACCATAAACATCAGCAAAGCAGCGATGATATAGCCTTGCGGAGTTAAGCCTCCTGTGTGTTTGGTAAGATGAGGAAAATAGAAGCTGGCATATTGCAGCACTGCCTGTACTTCAGTGGCCATCAATGCGAGATAAGACAGCCAAACCATCCAGGAAAATACAAAGCTGACTATGGAGCCATGAGTATACTGCGGGATGCGGGCACTGGAACCTGTGATAGGAAGCATTCCACAAATTTCTGCGTAAACAAACGCCACAATGATAAGAAAGGCGCCGCCAATAATCCAAGACAAGGTAGCAGCAGGGCCGGCAATGCTTGCCGTATAGTAAGCTCCAAACAACCAGCCGGAACCAATAATAGCGCTGACAGAAGTTAATAATAAGGCAAAAGCGGAAATCGATCTTTTCATAGTCCATTCATTTGTTATAGCAAGATTCTCCATTTAAGCCTGTTTGCTTAAAAAAATCAATCTAAGGGCTATGGATAAGCATGCAAGCTATTGCTGGAAAATGAACCATTAAATCGATTTTCATCATTCCCAGCGCTTTATCTGATGTCGAACTTGAGTAATTTTCCCGCCTAGTTGAAACAGGGTGTTGCTGTCTAATTTTAGTTTAATATTAGCAATATGTTTTTCAACCGTGCGATGGGAGTTGCCTAAAATCAAAGCAATTTCAGGTATGGTTTTGCCTTTCACCAACCATTCTATACATTGTTTTTCAGTATCAGTAAGCTCCTGATAAGCTTGTAGGTTACGAAGCTCTGGGCTGGACTGTTGGACGGAAGTGATGGGTGAACCTTGAAAGGTGTCCGGATAGGTATGATAAATATCCGCTTCTTTATTGTAATTGATTAAGAAACGTTGCCGATGGGCTTGATCAATAATGGGTTTAGCCCGGTCTTTAAAAAAAGCGATAAAGCTTTCAAGCTTATCTATGTTGTGAACATAAAACTCATTTATGCGCCAATTATCACGCGTGCCAGTAAATTCGAATATGTCACAGCCAAATTTTTCAGGTTTTATGACAGAAAAACCACGGGCCGAGTTGAAATTGTACTCGGCATCTCTGCCAACCGTTATATAGCTACGACTATCTTTGCGCCAATTGTCCCATAATAAATAGTAATTTTGTTTAAAACAGCTGGGATGACGGTCAAGTTTGGCTGCATTATAGTGTCCATGTTCAAAGTAATGTTCTATCCAGAGCGCGTCGGTGCCGAGCATAAACCGATGCCCATCATTGTAAATTCTGTGGTATTGAAAAACAGAAATGCCGGTTTGCTTGAAAAAAGATTGGCAAATATTTTTTACATCAACACTGCTAGTCGATGTAATGTGGTCCTTGAAATTAATTTTGCTCATGATGCTCACCAATTAGCAATGATTATCCGAATCTAGCCAATTTGACTATATTATGCTCTCGTTTTGACCCAGCTGACAATAGGGGTTTATACCTAGGCAATTGATTTCAATAATAGATATTTAGCTAGCAAGCCTTTACAATAGGCTAAGTGAAATAATATGAAGACTTTGGTCATGCAGTTATTAATTGAAAATGAGCAGGCTATGGAAGCCTTGGGCGCTAAAATTGCCTGCAACTGCCATGGTGGTGAAGTCATTATTTTAAAGGGCCAATTAGGCGCCGGGAAAACCACTTTGGTAAGAGGTTTTTTAAAAGCTTTAGGCCATCAAGGCAAAGTGAAAAGCCCTACTTATACAGTGGTCGAAACTTATACTGTTTGCCATTCTGGCGAAAACGAGAATTTAGCTATAAATATTTATCATTTTGATTTATATAGACTGTCTGATCCAGAAGAACTGGAGTTTATTGGTTGGCGAGATTATTTTCATGAAAAAGCGATAAGCTTAATTGAATGGCCAGAAAAGGCGGGTGACTTATTGCCAAAGCCTGATCTGGAAATCAGTATACAGGTCCATGACAATCATTCTCGTCTGGTGGAACTAGACGGAAGCCTTGGCATGAGCTTTTAGATCGAAGTCTTGCCATCATTTTGCAAGCTTTACTATATCGAGGTATGATGCTGGTTTTATTTTGGGACAAGGCTTATGCGCAGAATCAAACTACTTCCTATTCAACTTGCTAACCAAATTGCTGCCGGTGAGGTGGTTGAGCGCCCAGCCTCAGTCGTAAAAGAGCTGTTGGAAAATAGCCTGGATGCGGGAGCCGGCCATATTGATATATCAATCGAAAATGGAGGCCTTCGCAGCATTAAAGTTGCTGATAACGGCAAAGGCATTCATCACGATGATTTAATTTTGGCATTTAGTCGGCATGCTACCAGCAAAGTGTATCATTTAGATGAGTTAGAAAGTTTAGGCACTTTAGGTTTTCGCGGTGAAGCTTTGGCTAGTATCAGCTCTGTTTCGAGGGCAAGCTTAGCTTCACGCCAGGCTGGCAGTGAACATGGCTGGCAGGTGATGGTGGAAGGACGAGATCAAAGCGTAGAGGTTATGCCCTCGGCTCATCCAATCGGAACGACTGTTCATATTCAGGATTTATTTTTTAACACTCCGGCTAGACGCAAGTTTTTAAAATCAGAAAGCACTGAGTTTTCACATATCGATGAAGTAGTAAAAAGGGTGGCTTTAAGCCATTTTGATGTGGGTTTTAGTTTGAGTCATCAAGGCAAGAAGCTTTATCAATTTGCTGCGGCAGAAAATGAGCTTCAACAAGAACAAAGAATTACAGAATTTTGTGGCAAGGAATTTTTAAAACATGCTATGAAAGTGGAAATGGAAGCTTCAGGTTTGAGACTATGGGGATGGGTGGGCTTGCCTACTTTTTCAAGGTCGCAAGCTGACTTGCAGTATTTCTATGTCAACAACAGAATTGTTAAAGATAAGCTGGTAGCTCATGCTGTAAGACAGGCTTATCAAGATGTGCTTTATGGCGGACGCCATCCGGTTTTTGTATTGTTTTTGGAGCTTGATGCAAGTTTAGTGGATGTTAATGTGCATCCCACTAAACATGAGGTGCGTTTTAGAGAAGGTCGTTTGGTGCATGATTTTATATTCAGCAGCTTGCATCGGGCTATTGCAAACAAGCCTCAGGTCTTTCAACCGGTTCAGGCTGAAGCGGAGCTGGCGATTGCCTCTGCTGAAAATGAAATGGTTCATCAAGGCAGTTTTAATTATGCTTCACGACCAAGCCAGGGCCCTTTGCAGGCCCAAGAAAGCATAGCACTATATCAAGCTTTACAGGCAGAACCGATTCCGACTCCATTTGTAGCTAAACCAAAACAAAATGACATTCCGCCTATGGGATATGCCATTGCTCAGTTGCTGGGTATTTATATTTTGGCTGAAACCGAACAAGGTCTAATTATTGTTGATCAGCATGCTGCCCATGAAAGAATCATGTATGAGCGCTTTAAAAAATCTTGGCAGGAACAAAGCATTGTGACTCAATCTATGCTGGTTCCGTTATCCTTAAGCATTACTGTAAAAGAAAAAGCTTATATCGAGGAGCACTTAGAGGTTTTTGAACAACTTGGTTTTGAATTGAATGTTTTAAGTGAAAACAGCATCGCTATTCGCCAGATTCCTTCTTTATTAAAACAAGCCGATGTTGAGCCGCTGATTCGTGAAGTGATTGCAGATATTATTGAGCTTGGCCATTCTAGGCAAACTGAAGAATATATTGAAAAGCTACTTGGTGCTATGGCTTGTCGGGGAGCTATTCAGGCCCATCATGAGCTATCCATAGCTGAAATGAATGCTTTGCTGCGAGATATGGAAGTGACTCCAAGGATAGATCAATGTAATCACGGCAGGCCTACCTGGACTATGCTTTCTATGAAAGAGTTAGATGCATTGTTTTTAAGAGGCCGTTAATGATGCATACAGCTTTCTCTTCTGTTGAGCGTTTAATAAGCCAGGGCCAAAAAGTCCTATTTCTGATGGGACCTACGGCAAGCGGTAAAAGCACATTGGCTATTGAAATCGCCAAAAGATTGCCGGTTGATATTATTAGCGTTGATTCAGCCATGGTTTATAAAGGCATGGATATCGGAACAGCCAAGCCTGCTTTAGACGTGCTGCAGGAATTTCCTCATAAACTAATTGATATCAGAGATCCCGCTGAAGCTTATTCAGTAGCTGATTTTTACCGGGATGCCAGAACTGAGATTGAATTAAGCTTAAGCAAGAATAGAATCCCTTTGTTGGTTGGCGGAACCATGTTGTATTTTAATGCATTGCGTCAAGGCTTATCCCAATTGCCAAAAGCTGATGAATCGATTCGCCAAAGCCTATTAAAGGAAGCTGAAATTAAAGGTTGGCCAGCTTTACATCAACGTTTAGAAAAAATTGATCCAAAGGCTGCTGCTAAAATTAAGCCGACTGATTCCCAAAGAATTCAAAGAGCTTTGGAAGTTTATGAGCTGACAGGGAAGTCTTTATCAAGTCTTTGGGTGCCTGGAATGGAAGCTCTGCCTTATCCCATTGTTTCTATTGCAGTCGCGCCTAAAGACCGCAGCATTTTACATCAGCGAATTGCCGAGCGATTTAAAATAATGCTGGAGCAAGGTTTCATTGATGAAGTAAAAAAGTTATATCAAAGAGGGGATTTAACTGAAAAAATGCCCTCTATTCGTTGCGTGGGCTATCGTCAAATATGGCAATACCTCAATGGAGAGATAGAGCTTGAGCAAGCGATTGAAAAATCTATTGTTGCAACTCGCCAGCTAGCAAAAAGACAATTTACCTGGTTGAGGTCCTGGCCAGATATCAATTGGTTTGACAGCGATGAGTGTGAGCTTGCCAAAAAATGCTGTCTGTTACTTGAGCAGTAACAGCCTTAAGTTCATTTTGCCAAGCTGTTACAATGGTGTCTTAGCAGTTTCATGTGCATAGTTTCATCTGTTAATTGTTTGATTTCATGATCGATAATTAAGGAGAAATTCATGTTTAAGCCCAAGAGTCAAAAAGTAGCCCCGGTAGCACCG
>JARDZR010000008.1 GCA_029240715.1 Gammaproteobacteria bacterium | reverse complement strand
CAGTTACCTAACTAGGTAATGCGCACCGGAGCGCGCAGTGCAACAATATATAATTTTAAAAGAGAAAGGCCCATGCCCGCTTATCAAAACTACACCTTAGAAGGTGAATATATCTTTAGCGTCAGTGAGCTCAACCTCGCGGTACGTGATTTACTGGAAAAAAATTTTTCACAGGTTTTTGTTAGCGGTGAGATTTCTAATTTATCCCAACCTGCCTCCGGCCATTTATACTTTACTTTGAAGGACCATCAAGGCCAGATTAAATGCGCCCTCAAAACGGACAACATGTTACAGTACTGGCAACGGTAAGCTTATACCCAGAAAGAGGCGACTATCAATTATTAGTCGAACATCTCCAGTTGGCAGGAGAAGGCCTCTTACAACAACGCTATGAAGCCTTAAAAAGAAAATTAGCTGAAGCCGGTTTATTTGATACTGAGCACAAAAAGCCCACCCCTATCTTTCCTAAAAGAATCGGTTTAATCACTTCTAAAACAGGGGCGGCTTTACAGGATATTTTGAGCGTATTAAAAAGACGTTGTCCGCTTATACCGATTGCCTTATATCCTTGTCAGGTACAGGGTGAACAAGCTGCGCCGCAACTTATCCAGGCCATAAACCAAGCCAATGAAGACCCTATATGTGATGTCCTTATTCTGTCACGAGGCGGCGGCTCAATTGAAGATTTATGGGCGTTTAACAGCGAGCAGCTAGCCTATGCTATCTTTAACTCTAAAATTCCCATTGTCAGCGCAGTGGGTCACGAGATTGACTTTACCATTGCAGACTTTGTTGCAGATAAAAGAGCCCCCACTCCTTCTACTGCAGCGGAAATGATCAGTCCGGATCAACTAGAATTAGCCGCGCAATTAAATAGAATTCAACTGCATTTTGAACAAAGCCTAAGGCGCAAATTACTCCATGCGCAGCAGCATTTACAACATTTAAGCAAACGATTAGCTCACCCGGCTCAAAAACTTTATCACCGTACACAAAAACTCGACGATTTGTCCGAGCTATTGCTAAAAATTATTCACAATCTATTAGAAAGACGAAAATATGAATTAAAATTGCATTTTAGTCGACTTAATCACTGCAATCCCTCAGATCAAGTTGAGCGCTTTAATACTAAAATTTCGCATATTAAACAAAGCCTCGAGCACAGCATGCAGCTCACTTTAAAAAATAAACGCGACGTTTTTGTCAACAATGCGGAAAAGTTGCACACATTGAGCCCCCTTGCGACTTTGCAGCGAGGTTACGCAATTGTGCAAAATGAAAAAAATGCGCTGATCACTCAAGCTAAACAGATCAAAATTGGCGACAAAATCAAAGTCACTTTGTCCGAAGGAGTTTTAGACTGCCAAGTCAAAGACATTGCTTCTGTTTAATATATGATCAAATTTCTAAGCATTGCCAATTTACTCACTATCCTGCTTTATTCACCAACTTATCCACAGAGTTTTTCACAAAATCTGTGGGTAAGTTCTTAGGGTTCGGGGATAAGCAGCTTGATGATAGTGGGTGCTTAGCTACCTATATTGCCGGCTTTTTAGATATACTATAGAAAACTAAGACAAGGAGGCTTATATGTATAGTCTAAAAGCAGCTAGCATGGTAGCTAAAACCTTGACTGCAGGAGCAAGCAACGCAAGTTTAGTTTTTAAAACTGCTTTAAATCAAATTTCTCAACAAAAAGCCCAGCAGGACAGTCAAATTCGCGATGAAAAAATCAAAGAAGCCGTTGTAGAGTACTTACTTAGGCCACCTATTTGATCGCGCGCAACTTAATGCTGCAAAAGCTTTTTCAACTTTTGCTCAGACACTGAAACTGCGGTTTTAAGCTCCTGGGCAAATAAAGAAACTCTTAACTCTTGTAATAGCCAGCTAAAGTCTTCAGCCATAAGTTTAGCTTTTTTGATTTCACCCAGTGCTTGATAGGCCTGCTCTAAGCCCTGCACTATTAGCATATTTTGCCGGTCTTTTTCTAAGTTTTGTTTAAGCTTATCTGAGCGCTTTAACAGGGCCTGTAAATAGACGCTTAAACGCTTAAACCACTCATCCTGAGTATTTTGCATAAAGCCTGGCTGGATCAACTGCTGCAACTGTTTCTGCATATCCTGGTAGGCAACTGAAAAGCTATTGGGCACCGGCCTGGAAAATAGCTTCATCAACTCCTGATAAGGATTAGCCATAGATTCCAGTTGCTGAATTAACTTAAGGCTTTCTGGGTAAAGTTGGCCCCGATTAGATAAAGCTAGGCCAAAAGCCTGTTGGTCCCTAATTTTATCTTCTGCTAAAAACACTCGATCAAATACTTTGGCAACAAAGTCATCAATAAACTGTTGCTTAGTGATATTGGCAGAAAATTTTAAGCTTAAAGCATTTAAGTTGGGCAAGGATTTAAGCTGTTTCAGCTCCTTTTTACATTGCAGCATAAATAACTGGCGCAGACCTTTTTGGCTAAGCTGCTCTGCCTCAGCCTTATTAGGGACCGCCTTGATAGCAACACTATCTTCTTCAGCGATAATGGCAGGATAAGCCACCACCTCCATTTTGCCTTGTTTAATTGACACAGTTTCAGGCAATATTCCAAAGTCCCAGCTTGTTAATTGGCTGCGCTCTATATGACTGTGCATGCTGGCGGCAGTTTCTTGCATCTCACCACTTAAAAATTGTTTGAGTGCTTTTAAATCCCGGCCTTGTTTAATGATATTGCCATCATTATCTATAATCTGAATATTTATTTTTAAATGAGGCGGCAACTCTACCTCAAACCATGCATCGATTGGAACGCTCAGCCCTGTTATTTTTTTTAATTCCATACTAAACAATTCAAATAAAGACTGTGAGTGATCAAGCTCAAGAAGCCGCTCATAACAAGCTTCAGCAAAATTAGGGGCCGGCACAAAATTACGACGCATAGCCTTAGGCAAACCTCGGATCAGTTCGGTCAATTTCTCTTTAAGTAAACCCGGCACCAGCCACTGACAGATTTCATCGCTTAATTGGTTCAACATGGCCAGTGGAATTTTAATACTTAGCCCGTCATCTATTGCACCAGGCTCAAAGCGATAGGATAGTGCTAATTTTGCTTGGCCTATTTGGATATAGTCTGGGAACTGCTGCGTTTTAACATTTTTAGCCTGCTCGGTTAACAGATCTTCTTCATGCCAATAAAGATCTTGCTGTTGTATAGAGTTTAAAGTTTTTGCCCAATGCTCAAACTCCACTCCCCCCACAATGGTATCCGGCAATCTTTTATTATAAAAAGCTTCCAGCTGGGCCTCATCTACCAAGATGCCCTTTCGCCGGCTTTTGTGCTCAAGCTCTTCGGCATCGAGCATTAATTGCTGGTTATGCACAATAAAGGCCACATTGCTGTTAAATTCACCCAGCACCAAAGCGTGCCGAATAAAAAGCTCTCTGGACAATTTAGGATCAATTCTGGCATAGTTCACTTTGCGCTTGGCAACAATCTCAAGCCCATATAAAGTAACTTTTTCAAATGCCACTACCTGGGCCCGACTTTTCTCCCAATGCGGCTCAGAATAACTACGCTTTAACAGATGCTTTGGCGCAAGTTTCTCGACCCATTCAGGCTCTATTTTTGCCACAGTCAAAGCAAAAATTTGAGTGGTTTCCATAAAGTTCGCACACATTAGCCATTTTGGCTTGCGCTTAGCCTGCTTTGAGCCTGGAAATATTTGAAACTTAATGCTGCGAGGCCCAAGGTAGGTTTTTTCTTCAAGCCACTGCCCAATTAAGCTTAAAGAGCCTGTCAATAGGGCTTGATGGATCCTTTGATAATCTTGATCTTTTGCTAAGCTCAGGCTGTTCGGGTCCTTATCGGCATCATATTGCTCGATTGGGACTTTCCACTTTAAACTTTGGCAGGTTTCTAATAACTGCCGATAAACCTCAGACCATTCCCGCATTCTGATATAGGATAAAAAGTTCTGCTTGCAGTATTGTCTGATCTTATTTTGAGATTGGCCTTGCAGAGTCCAGTGATAATGCTCCCATAAATTTACTATGCTTAAAAAATCAGAAGCTAGATGTTGGTATTGCTGGTGCTTGCTATCTGCTTGTTGCTGGTATTCTTTCGGCCTTTCTCTTGGATCTTGTATACTTAAAAAGCTGCTAATAACCAAAACATCGCGTAAACATTTGAACTGGCTTGCTGCCAATATCATTCTGGCCAAACGCGGATCAACCGGAAACCTGGCCATTATTTTGCCGTATTCTGTAATTTCATCGGCATAATCGATGGCCTGAAGCTCTTGCAACAATCGATAGCCATCATTGATAAATTTGGTATCAGGCGGATTAATAAAGGGAAACTCTTCTATTTTTCCTAAGCGGAACATGGCCATTTGCAAAATAATGGAAGCTAAATTGGTGCGCAAGATCTCAGGTTCGGTATATTCACTTCTATTATTAAAGTCATCAAGGCTATACAGCCTGATACAAACTCCAGGCGCTATTCTTCCGCAACGCCCTGCTCTTTGATTGGCGCTGGCCTTTGAAATCGGCTCAATGGGCAGTCTTTGCACCTTGTTTTTATAATTATAGCGACTAACTCTGGCAAAACCCGTATCAATCACGTAGTGAATTCTAGGGACTGTAATTGAGGTTTCTGCCACATTGGTGCTGAGAATAATCCGCCTTTTTACCCCGGGATGGAAGGCTTTTTGCTGCTCACTCATAGAAAGCCGCGCATAAAGCGGCAGAACTTCGTACTGTTTGATATCGTATTTTCTTAAGCTTTCTGCGGTTTCATGGATCTCGCGCTCGCTGCTTAAAAATACCAAAATGTCAGCGCTACCTTCTTGGCTCAGCTCATCAACCGCTTTTAAAATTGCTCGGGCCTGCTCCGTGTCTTCTTCATTTTCCAAAGGTCTATAGCGAATTTCTACCGGGTAAGTTCTGCCAGAAACCTCAACTATAGGCGCATTGTTAAAATGCTGAGCAAATTTGATATGGTCAATGGTAGCTGAGGTAATAATTAATTTTAAATCAGGCCGCTTGGCTATTAACCGCTTTAAATAGCCTAGTAGGAAATCAATATTTAAACTTCTTTCGTGGGCCTCATCGATAATTAATACATCATATTGCTTTAACAGCCTGTCTTGCTGGATTTCGGCCAATAAAATCCCATCGGTCATTACTTTAATTTTAGTCTCAGCATTAAACTGATCATGAAATCTAACCTGATAGCCCACCAAGGAACCCAGCTCACAGTGCAGCTCCTCAGCAACCCTAGCCGCAACATTGCGAGCAGCCAGTCTTCTTGGCTGAGTGTGGCCGATTTTAGCCTTTTCGGCCAAGCCTAGACTTAAGCAAATTTTGGCTAATTGGGTCGACTTGCCGGAACCGGTTTCCCCGGCAACAATCAGCACCTGATGCGATTTTAAAAGAGTGGCGATTTCCTCAATTTTTTGAGTAATGGGAAGGGACTGAGGGAATTCAATGTTATTCATAGCCCAATTGTCTTAACATTCTCTCATCATCCGCCCAGTTTTCTCGAACTTTAACCCACAGCTGCAAATGCACCTTATATTCAAATAGTTTTTGCATATCCAGGCGAGCTTCTGTACCGATCTGTTTTAATTTCTGACCTTTGCTTCCAATAATAATTGCTTTTTGACTGTCGCGTTCGACATAAATAGTGGCGGCAATGTCATATATTCCGCCTTCTTCTTTAAATATATCGATTTCAACCGTCAAAATATAAGGCAGCTCCTGGCCCAAAGAACGCATTAACTTTTCCCTAATGATTTCAGCTGCTAAAAATCTCTGAGAGCGGTCGGTAATTTGATCTTCTGGATAAATAAAATCCTGTTCTGGCAAATACTTCGCCAAAGCTTTTTCCAGTTCAGCCACTTGGGTCTTTTGTTTAGCGGAAAGCGGCAAAATTTCAGCAAATTTCATTTTCTTAGACAACTGTTCAATTAAAGGCAAAAGCTCGGCTTTATCTTTAATGAGGTCAACCTTATTAATGACTAAAATCACCGGGCCTTCGACATTTTTTAGTCTTTCTAAAATCCAGTCTTCTTCAGGAGTCCAGTTACCATCAATTAAAAAAACCACAACATCCACGTCATGCAATATGCTGGAAGCCGCCTTATTCATATATCGGTTTATGGCCTTTTCCTGTTTTTTATGCATACCCGGCGTGTCCACATAAACAGACTGCACATTGCTTTCGGTTTTAATGCCTAAAATTTGATGCCTGGTTGTCTGAGGTTTTCTGCAGGTAATAGAAAGCTTTTGCCCCAAAACAGCGTTAAGCAGGGTAGATTTTCCGACATTAGGCCGGCCGATAATGCCGATATATCCGCAACGAGTATGAGTCACTTTAATTTCCATTTGATTAAAGGATGATTATAAAGGGAATAGCTTAGCCTAACAATAAAAAATCCAGCCCAGTAAACCTGGGCCGGATTACAAGATTAAACAGGTGCCGCGTCTTGGGTCAAGGGCAGTGCAGCTGCATTGGCTGAAGAACTATCAGTTGCACATAAATCCTTCATGGCCTTAGCATACAAGACAGCACCAAGCACCATAGCCGCAGCTCCGATAGAAGCATCTTTCACTCTATCTTCTCCTTCAATTTGTGGAGTAAGTGAAAGTGCGACAGCCGCAAGACCACCTAGCGCAGCCAGGCCTCCTACGAGTCCTAATAAGCGGGCTTGGTTCTTTTTACTAAATACGGTTGTACAGTTAAACATAATAATCTCCTAATAATTTTCAATAAAATGGTGGGTTAGCCGTTAAATGGCTATCAAAAAAAACGCAAATGTGGTGTACGTGTGTGATTTTGGCCTTTAGGCCAAATGGAAATGGTGATGGCTAGCTTGAACAGCGAAAACTAAACGACAAACAGCAGCAGACGTCATTGCGACGTTTAGCTTATTTTGCTGTTTGAAGTTAGTTTTCATATTAAAAAATCCTTGTTTAGTTTTTTCATAATAAAACAGTATAAAAATACTGTCAACAAGCTTTCAGCAAAAAAAATTTGCTATAAAAAAGGCCGCCAAAACAGTATTAAATGGCAGATAATTAATGATACAAAAACTATTTTAATTGTAACTGTTCCAAAATGGCTTTGGCGGCATCCTGTTCGGCCTGACGACGGCTTAGGCCTTCAGCTTCCGCCACAAGATTCAGATTTTTTAAAGTACAGCGTATAGTGAAAGTCTGAGCATGATCAGGGCCTTCAGTTTTGATAAGCTCATACAAAGGTAAAGCATAGCCCTTGGCCTGCAAATATTCCTGCAGACGACTTTTAGAGTCTCGAAGTGAATCAGATAAGGATAAAGCTTGAATTCGGCTATTAAACCAGTTCAGGACCATGGCACGAGCCGTAACAAAGTCGCTATCTAAATAAACTGCCCCGATAATGGCTTCAATAGCATCTTCTAAAATAGAGTTTCTGCGATAGCCCCCGCTTTTAAGCTCTCCCGAGCCTAGACGCAGATAGTCTCCTAAATTGAACTCTTGAGCAAGCAAGGCCAGAGTCTCACCTTTTACCAAACTTGAACGAAGCCGGCTTAAAGCTCCTTCATTAGCCTGCGGGAACTTCTGATATAAAGCCTCAGCAATACTCAGGCCCAATACCGCGTCGCCCAAGAACTCTAAACGCTCGTTATGAGGCCCTTCAATGCTGCGATGGCTTAAGGCCAAATGCAGTAAATTTAAATCCTTAAAAGAATAAGCAATGGTTTGACAAAGCCGCTTAAGTTGAACCGTTTCATTTTGTTTCATTGACTAAACCTTAAGGAAGCTTTTCTCCAATTCGCTGCCAACGAGCGCTATGGGTTGAACTGTCCCAGCTGAAAATAATCATAAAAGCTTTACCCACAATGTTTTTATAAGGTGCAAAACCCCAATCACGACTGTCGTCACTGTTGTCTCGGTTATCACCCATCATAAAGTATTCGCCTTGAGGCACCACTAAGTTTTTAAAATCTGTAGAAGGAACGCCCGGGCTATTATAAACATCATGCCAATGCCCGCCAATATTTTCCTGATAGTGGTTAACCGCGGTATAGCCTAAATTAGCATTGTTCAGCTCAACATCTCGCCCTAAAGATTTGCGAGGAACAGGCTGGCCATTTACAAACAGCTGCTTGTTAACATAAGTAATATGGTCCCCTGGCACCCCTATTACTGTTTTGATTAAATCAATTTGCGGATTTATGGGGTCATGAAATACTACAATATCGCCTCTTTCAGGCGTGGTTCCTTGAATCAATTGGGTACCGAACAAAGGCAATCTAACCCCGTAAACAAACTTATTCACCAAAAGATAATCGCCGAGCTGAATGGTTGGCAACATAGAGCCGGATGGAACTTCAAATAGCTCCACCACAAATCCACGTAAAATAAACACAAACAGTAACACTGGAAATAAAGACCTAGCATAATCAGCTAATAAAGGCCCTTTTGTAAGCTCTTGCTTATCATGCTTGGGCAGGCTGTCAAATCCTGGAGTTTTGGAAGCTGCTTGATAGCGGGCTTTAGCAAAAAACACCATATCAATTAAAGCGATAATGCCTGAAGCCACCACCGACACAAATAATAACAATTCAAAATAAAACCCCATATACACCCTCTTTTTTAATCTTTGCCTACCTTCAATATCGCTAAAAACGCTTCCTGTGGCAGCTCAACGCTACCCACTTGTTTCATGCGCTTTTTACCGGCCTTTTGCTTTTCCAGCAGTTTTTTCTTACGGCTCACGTCTCCGCCATAGCATTTTGCCAATACGTTTTTACGCATTGCCTTCACGGTTGACCTGGCAATAATATGCGCGCCAATCGCTGCTTGAATAGCCACATCGTACATTTGCCGCGGAATAAGCTCCTGCAGCTTTTCAGCCAAATCACGTCCACGGGACTGCGATTGTTCCTTGTGTACTATAGTTGCTAAAGCATCAACCTGCTCCCCATTTATTAAAATATCTAAACGCACGACCGGGGCAGCTTGATAGCGTTTAAATGCATAGTCCAATGATGCATAGCCGCGACTGGTGGACTTCAACCTATCAAAAAAGTCCAATACCACTTCAGACATAGGGAGTTCATATACCAATGAAACCTGTTTACCCATATATTGCATATTGATTTGAACGCCGCGCTTTTCGATGCATAATTTAATGACATTGCCCAAAAACTCTTGAGGCACCAATATATTAGCCTGCACGATAGGTTCACGAATTTCTTCTATTTTCCCCGGATCGGGTAAGCGTGATGGATTATCGACGTAGACAAGTTCGCCACTTCGCAGCAAAACTTCGTACACCACAGTAGGCGATGAGGTAATTAAATTTAAATCATACTCTCTTTCCAGGCGTTCCTGGATGATTTCCATGTGCAGCATACCCAAAAAGCCGCAGCGAAAACCAAATCCCAAAGCCTGTGAGTTTTCAGGTTCATAAAACAAAGAAGCATCGTTTAAGCTCAGCTTTGCCAAGGCCTCTCGGAATGCTTCGTAATCTTCAGCATTAACAGGAAACAATCCCGCATAAACCTGGGGCTGTACTTTTTTAAATCCTGCCAAAGGCTTATCAGCAGCGGGTTTAACATGGGTGAGCGTATCTCCCACCGGCGCGCCGTGAATATCCTTAATGCTAGCTACAACATAGCCTACTTCACCTGCGCTTAAGCTATCTTTTTCAAGACGTTTAGGGGTAAATACACCCAATATATCAACGTTGTGAGACTGGCCGGTAGACATGACCAAAATTTTATCGTTCTTTTTTAAAGTGCCGTTTTTAATCCGAACCAAAGAAACGACCCCTAAGTATGAGTCAAACCATGAGTCGATAATCAATGCTTGCAATGGCGCAGCAGGATCTCCCTGAGGAGCAGGAATCTTAGCAACGATGTCTTCTAATACATCTTGAATGCCGACCCCGGTTTTAGCACTGCATTGCACTGCATCTGTTGCTTCGATTCCAATAATCTCTTCAATTTCCTGAGCAACTCGCTCTGGTTCTGCTTGAGGCAAATCAATTTTATTTAAAACCGGCACTACTTCCAGGCCTTGATCAATGGCGGTATAGCAATTTGCTACAGTTTGGGCTTCTACCCCCTGACCTGCATCCACCACCAGCAAAGCGCCTTCGCAAGCTGCTAATGATCTTGAAACCTCATAGGAAAAGTCGACATGGCCGGGAGTATCAATAAAATTAAGCTTATAAACCTGCCCGTTTTTAGCATGGTAATTTAAAGTTACGCTTTGGGCTTTAATGGTAATGCCGCGCTCTTTTTCAATATCCATCGAGTCTAAAACCTGAGCGCTCATCTCCCGGTCAGATAAACCACCGCAAAACTGGATAAAGCGATCAGATAAAGTTGATTTACCATGATCAATATGGGCAATAATGGAAAAGTTACGTATATTCTTCATCGATTCTAAATTGTCATTAGGAAAATAGCCTGAAAGTTTACTTTATTTTAGCTTAATGTGCTACGGCTTTCATGCTATGATGGCCCTATTTAACAATCGGCCCAATACCATGACGGATCAACGCAAACAAATAATTGAAGCCCTATTAAAAACTTATCCTGTACCCTATTTAGGAAAAGATGTTATAAGCAGCAAAGTCTTGCGAGCCATTCATATTGAAAACTCTTCAGTCAAACTGGAGCTTGAATTTGGCTTTCCAATCGATAATATCAAACAACAAATTTGCCATGATATTAGCAGCCTAATCAAAGCTGAAACCGGCTTAGATCTGATTGACATCAGCATTAGCTGGAAAGTCCTATCTCACCAAGTTCAAGCTGGATTAAAAAGCGTTCCTAATGTTAAAAATATTATTGCCATTGCCTCAGGCAAAGGCGGAGTCGGCAAGTCTACAGTTTGCGCCAATTTGGCTTTAGCTCTACAAGCTGAAGGGGCTAAGGTGGGCATTTTAGATGCGGATATTTATGGCCCTAGCCAACCGCAGATTTTAGGCAGCTATGAGACTCCTGAACATAGGGAAAAAAGGCTTAAACCGATTATTCGTTATAATCTTCAAAGCATGTCTATTGGTAATTTGGTAGATATTGAAAGCGCTATGATCTGGCGTGGCCCTATGGTCAGCACAGCTTTACAACAATTGCTTAATGATACCGACTGGGACAATTTGGATTACTTGTTTATCGACTTACCTCCCGGAACAGGTGATATTCAGCTTACTTTATCGCAAAAGGTTCCGGTCAGTGCCGCCGTAGTCATCACTACCCCACAGGATTTATCCTTAATTGATGTTCGACGCGCCCTGGGCATGTTTGCCAAGGTTAAAGTGCCCGTATTAGGCATTATCGAAAACATGAGCACGCATATATGCAGTCATTGCAGTCATCAGGAAGCCATTTTTGGTGAAGGCGGCGGCCAAAAGATGGCCGAGCAATTTAATACTCAGCTTTTAGGGCAGCTGCCCTTAGATATTCAAATTAGAAAAGATGCTGACGCAGGCAAGCCCACCGTGGTGGCTGACCCTAATGGAGTTATAACCAAGCAGTACATAGAGATTGCCAGAAAGCTCTCCGCTCAACTATCCTTACAAGCGAGAAACTATTCTAATCGTTTCCCCAATATAGTCGTTGAAGAGAAGGCAAAAACATGAGCATTAAATCAGATAAGTGGATTAAAAGAATGGCTCAGCAACAGGGCATGATCGAGCCATTTGAAGCCGGCCAAGTTAAAGAGTTAAATGGCCATAAAATTGTGTCCTATGGCACTTCAAGCTATGGTTATGATGTTAGATGTGCCAATGAGTTTAAAATATTTACCAATATTAATTCAGCCGTAGTAGACCCAAAAAACTTTGATTTAAACAGTTTTGTGGATGTAGAAAGCGATGTGTGCATTATTCCGCCCAACAGCTTTGCTTTGGCAAGAACAGTGGAATACTTCAGGATTCCTAAAGATGTTCTTGTGATCTGTTTAGGTAAGTCTACTTATGCCAGATGCGGGATTATTGTTAATGTCACTCCTTTAGAGCCTGAATGGGAAGGCCACGTGACCCTAGAGTTCTCTAATACCACCACCCTGCCCGCCAAAATCTATGCCAATGAAGGCGTCGCTCAAATGCTGTTTTTGCAATCCGATGAAGTCTGCGAAATCTCCTACAAAGACCGCAAAGGCAAATATCAAGGCCAGCGAGGCGTAACTTTACCTAAAACTTAAGTCGCTAAAAAGAGGCCTCGGGATAGCCCTAAATGAATAAAGCCCCATTCAGGGGCTTTATAGATAAAAGTGAGGCTTGGCATCTTTATTATTGTTATTATTATAGAGTGATGCCTTAACCTCCAAACTTATACAAACTCGTTCTGTATATAATTACTTGCTGTTAAATACATTGCATTGTGCTCAATTGTGCTTGCCAAATTCATCGATGGTTTCGCGTTTTGAGCTATTTCTACCTGCTGGTCTTGTACTTTACTATAAGAAGCACTGTACGAATAAACTGATAAGCTCATAATAAAACCTACCATTAACAGGTTAAACATAATCGAAACAATCGCTCTAGTTTTCATGGCCTTTTCCCTCTTCTTATTCTTCTTATTTCTTTTTATTCTTATATTCTTTTTTTTAATCTTTTTCGCCCGCCTTAAGAACCCGTGAATTTATTCTTAAGGTAAGTCTTAGTATAGACCTCTGCTATGAAAGCTCAAGATCCTTGCCGATAAATTTATAAATTTAAGTCACATTTATATCATCAAGTTGCAGTCAAAGCCGAAGTTTTAGATTAAAATTTGAGCAATTTTATGCATAAGCTGTGGATAAGTTGTGAAAATGCTCGGAGTAAACGGTGGATACAAGATATAGGAGAAATTCTAAATTAACTCCACGAGATATTGGGTAATTGATGAAACTCGGGATTTATAAAAAGCTATATTTTTTGCTGTTTTCCGGGGATTATCCACATCAAAATGACTGATTTATGATCTGACAAATTAACATTTAATTCGAGCGTCAAATTTCTTAAAAAAATGTATTCAAATGTAAATTCAGCTGTTTGAATACATTAAATTTGCCCCTATTTTCAGGATTTAGGCTCTGTTTTTAAAGAGCAACTTTCAGTATTTAGCCATTCCAATATATCATTAATAGAGGAAATGCAGCCTAAAGGCTGGTATTGCATCAAGCTATCTTGTTCTCCAAGGCCATAACAAGCTGCCAGCCTATCAACATTTGCCTCTAAGGCCATCTGCATGTCTGATTCACTGTCACCTATCATTAAAGTCCGCTTTGGCTCCATTCCAAGCTTAAATATGATTTCCAGCAGAGCCTGGGGGTCAGGCTTTGCGTAAGCTTGGTCTCCGCCCTGCAATAAAGCAAAATAGCGGTCTATTTCATGATGAGCTGTCTCAAACTGCAGTTTTCTTTTAGAAGCAGCTGACAAAACGGCCAGCATATAGCCCTGATCGCGTAATTGTTTCAATACAGACTTCACTCCGGGGAATAAAGGAGGAACAGAGGCAGACTCGCCATAATGGGCCTGAGGCATTCTTGCAGTCGACAAAGTGCCGTTCCAGTCAAACACTAAAAGGTCATAGCAAGGTTTTTTCATGACGAAGCAGCTTTAAAATTTCATTAAATTTAGCATCATAAGGCGCCTCTATACTAAAAGCCTCATCGTTAAGCACAAAACTTAACTTTACTGCATGCAAACATAAACGCTTAGCAGCATAACGCTTTGCCATCGCTGAGTTCACCGCATGGTCTCCATATTTATCATCCCCTATTATAGGGTGGCCTGAAAGCTGCGTATGCACTCTAATTTGATGGGTCCTGCCGGTATGAGGGAAAGCCGCTATTAAGCTAAGCTCATGAAAGCTCTCTAATAGCTGAAAAGTGGTTAAGGCCGCTTTACCTTCTTCATCTGACTTTACCACCCGCTCGCCGGATTTTAATTGGTTTTTGCAAAGCGCTTGATTAACCCTATTTAACTGTTTAGGCCATTTCCCTTCCACTAAAGCATGATAGGTCTTTTTAATTTTATGTTCGCGCAGTAATGCGTGAAGTTGCTTCAGTGTACTGCTTTTTTTAGCAACTAATAGACAGCCCGAAGTTTCTCGGTCCAATCGGTGCACCAGTTCCAAAAACTTTTCATCCGGACGCATTAGGCGCAAAGTTTCAATTAGGCCGGTTTGATGACCAGAGCCGCCATGTACCGCAATACCAGATGGCTTATTTATTACCATAAACTGAGTGTTTTCAAATAGGATGCAGTTCTCAAGCAATTTCTTTTTATGAAAATCTAACTTAGGTGCCTCAGTGGCTTCCGGGTTAAGGTCCTTCACCGGAGGGATTCTAACCATATCGCCCTCTACCAGCCGATAGGAAGCTTCCACCCGCTTTTTATTGACCCTGACCTCACCTTTTCGCAAAATACGATACATTGCGCTTTTAGGCAGCTTCTTAAAGTAGGTTATTAAGAAATTGTCTATGCGCTGGCCTGCGCGATGTTCATCTATGGTTAGAAAGACTACCTTGCTGCTAGGCTCATTCATTATCTGTCCCCTTGAAAAGGTCGGCATAAGCCCATTAATATCGCTCCAACCAAAAAGCTTAAACCAGCCAGTATAAAGGGAATTAATATATTATGGTTTACTATCGGCGCTATTACGCTTGAGTTAATTACCCAAGCAATCCCAAATAATGCGCCAGCTCCGCCCATCACTTTACCCTGCTCGGCATCAGTCACACTGTTAGAACAGATAGCCATAAGCGCGCTATAGGTGAGCAAATCAAACATAGAGCCTATTATCATAATCAACCAGTGGGCAGGCAAATACGGAAAAATAAATCCCATTAAAAAAGTAAGGCCGCAAATGGTGGAGCCAAAAATAAACAGCACCCTTAGAGAAAAGCGTTTAAATAACTGAGGTTGAATCAACAACTGCATAATCATTAAAGTTATGCCAAGCACTGAGAAAAACAGGCCAATATCATGCGTCGTTAATCCAAAGCGCTGCTCCAGAAATAAAGGCACGGTCAATACATAAAAGCCCCAACCCATTTGTACGGCCAAACTAATCCAGGCCAATGCCCTGATTCTTTTATCGGTAAAAATAAAGGTAAATGAAGTGAGCGCTTTTATTAAAGTCACTTTGACCACATTCTCTTGAGTGACCGTTTCATTGAGTAAGGCTAAAATACTGCCTGTATTCAAGCAGGCTAAAATAGCTGCAAACCAAAATGGAGAAGCCGAAGAAAACCACTTAGCCAATTCAGGCAAAGCAGTCACACTGGTAATAAACGGACCGATTACCAAACCGATGGAAAGCGCCAAGGTGATCCAGCTCATATTGCGGGCCTTTTCGTCCGGGTGACTGACATCAGCAATAGCCGCCTGGGCTAAAGCAAAACTCCCTGCAAAAAAGCCGGAAATCAAACGGCTTATCATAAATAGCCATATGCTACTGGTTTTAAGGGCGATACCGCCCAAGACATAGGTCACTGCGGTGCCCATTAAGCAAGCTGCCAGCATTTTTTTGCGGCCAGCCTGATCTGACATAGCTCCCCAGTAAGGCGTACCAAAAAATATCCCCAAAGGCCAAAGCCCCATGGCTATAGCATAATAAATATGTCGGGTAGACAAGCTGGCATCTGCAGGCATGAGCACACTGTTGGATGCTAAAAACAAATGTGGGAATAAAGGAAATACTAAGCCGCCGCCCATCACATCGATAATGATAGTGAGCATTAAAGCAAAAATAATCCATTTGGTTTGTGAAGACTGTGACATAAAGCACCCATTATTAAAGCGCAATCTTAACATTAATTGCTGCTAATGGAAAATAGCATTTTCCGCTAATAATATAGGCTGTCTATTAGCGCGATGGCTTTTTAGCTTTAGCTTTGCCAGCCACTTTAGACTTAGCTACTGCTTTAGATTTAGCCTTATAAGGAGTTCTGGCTGCTTTTTTGCGCTCTTTATGCTCTTGCAATGGCGTGAGTTTTTTATATTTATCTTTATAAGGATTTTCTGAGGTCTTCAGCTCTAATTTAATAGGGGTGCCGATTAAATTAAAAGCCTTTCTGAAACAGTTCATTAAATAGCGTTTATATGACTCCGGTAAAGATTCGGTCTGGTTCCCGTGAATCACGATTTGCGGCGGATTATGCCCTCCCATATGGGCATATCTTAATTTAATTCTACGGCCTCTAACTAAAGGCGGGTTATGCTCTTCTAAGGCTTTTTCCATAACTCGGGTAATTTGTGAAGTGCTAATTTCTTGATGGGCTGAACGATAAGCCTCATCTACCGATTTAAATAGATGCCCGACTCCAGTACCGTGCAAAGCTGAAATAAAGTGAATTTCCACAAAGTCTGCAACAAACTTTAACCTTCTTTCTACCTCTAGCTTCACCCGATCTTTAGCATCAGGCTCCATGCCGTCCCATTTGTTAACGGCAATCACCAAAGAACGTCCTGCATCTAATACAAAACCTAAAATATGCATATCTTGATCGGTTAGACCTTCTCTAGCGTCAATGACCAATATAGCCACATCAGCTTCGGCGATAGACTGCAAAGTTTTAACGATTGAAAATTTCTCTAAGCTTTCTGATACCCGCCCTTTTCTTCTGATTCCAGCGGTATCAATTAAGGTGTAGTCTTTGTCGTGGCGATTGAGGTTAATATAGATACTGTCTCGAGTCGTTCCAGGCATGTCATAGACAATCACCCTTTCCTCACCCAACATACGGTTGGTTAAGGTGGATTTACCTACATTGGGTCGCCCTACTAGAGCAATTTTAATGCCTTTTGATTCAATCTCAGGTTTAGGGGCTTCAGCGCTCATGGATTTAATTTTATCCATGCAGCTATCCATCAAAGTCTTAATGCCTTTTTGATGCGAAGCAGCGATGGCAAATGGCTGACCTAAGCCCAATTGGTAAAATTCAGAACAAGCCACAGCTTCATCAAGGCCTTCCGTCTTATTTACCACCACAAATACCGGCTTGTTAATTTGACGCAGGCTTTTTACTATCCACTGCTCTGCAGCAGTTAAACCCATTCTGCCGTCCACTATAAATAAAACTAGATTGGCCTCTTCTACAGCTTGCATTGACTGTTTAACCACTACCGAGTCAATGCCGGTAGCTTTTTCGGTTAAGCCGCCGGTATCAATTAAAATAAAGCGAGTACCCCGATGCTCCCCTTCGCCATATTGACGGTCACGAGTCACCCCTGGTTCATCGTAAACCAGTGCATCTCGGGTCCTAGTCAATACATTAAATAAAGTCGACTTACCGACATTGGGTTGTCCTACAAGGGCAATAACGGGTAACATTTATTCTCACTCAATAGATAGTTTGACTAGCTTTACATTGCCTCGAGAGCCTCGGCACAAGCGGGGTATTATATACCGCCAACCCTGTGCCTGTCGAAGGATTATTAACTCGCAGGCTGCAAAACCGCCAGCTCACCGCCGCTGCTTGTAGCAAATAACTGATTATTCAACACCGCAGGTTGAGCTTGAATAGCGGTACTGTCAATTTTACTACGAGCCAGCAATTGGCCATTGTCTAGAGACAGCCAGTGAATATAGCCCTGATAATCTCCCACGGCCACGGCATTGCCTGCTACAGAAGGCCCAGTGACAAAACGGTATTGCAATCCATCCTGCACCCAAATTTGCTGGCCGGTTTTTTGATCCAAAGCCCAAATTCTTCCCGTTTCGCTGGTTACCAGCAGCTTGCCATTGGCAAGGGCAACAGGTTGATAAGCAGATAAAGCATGTTGCCATAACAAGCTTCCATCAATTAAGCTCACGGCTACCACGCTACCATGGAAAGCGTCATCATAAATAACCCCGTTACTAATTAGAGGGGTGCCTACATCCACCATGCTTTCAATTGCATTGGCGCCACTTGGCATAGCAATAGGACGCATCCATTGTAGTACGCCGTTTTGCAGGTTAAAAGCTGCAAGCTGTCCATTTGCAAAACCGACCACGACTGTATTACCGGAAATAGCGGGTTTAGTGCCTGCCTCCAACATTAAATCAGGAGTAGAACCCGCATAAAGCCATAATTGCCGTCCAGTTTGCGCATTAAAAGCAATGACATTACCATCGTGGGTATGCACCACTATCACGCTGTTAGAAATAGCAGGAGCTGACAACAAAGAACTTGTCAAAGTTGCCGCCCAAAGCTTCTTACCGTTAGCTGAATTGAGCGCAATCAATTGTCCATCCATGGTTCCAAATACCACTAAACCATTTGCTGCAGCAGGCGCCGAGCTGATAGGTAAGTCCAGGCTGACTTTCCATAGTTTACGACCATTAATAGCCGACACAGCCGCTACAGTTCCTGTGTAATCTACTGTGTAGACCACGGCTTGGTTAAGTGCAGGCGCAAATGATAAATATTGCTGGTCAGAACCACTACCTGTACTGGTAGACCATATACTATTAACCCGCATAAGATTAGGCGCTGCCTTGGATAACATAGTGGGGGGAGGAGTATTATCTTTATCACAGCCAGCCAATACAGCTGCCAACAAACTTAAACAGAGAACACGCTGAATAGATTTTTTCATTTTTTGCCTACTTTATTATATCAATTTAGTTTGTAGCAGGAATACTGCTAATCCGCATCTGGACTAGTTCTTGTAGCTGCTTATCGTTGGTATCCGCTGCATTTAAAGCAGTTTGATAACTTAAATAAGCCTGCTTATATTGCTGCATTTGTGCATAAGCATCGCCGCGCGATAGATTATAAGATACTTCGTAGCCGGCTGGAACGTTTGCCAATAAATTAAGCGCTGCTTGGGGCTGCTGCAATGCCAAATCCACTCTAGCCAAGCGTAAACTTGCTATGTCATGAAAAGGTCCAGCAGCATTTTGCTTCACAACAACTTGTAACTGTTGCTGAGCGGCATTTAAATTATTTTGGCTCACCTCAGTTTGGGCCAAGAACAATTCAGCCATATTGGCATAACCTGTGTCTGGGAAATTCTGAATGATAAAATTGGCCTGAGACACAGCAGAGCTTGTCTGTTTATTGGCGACATCATTCAATAAAAGCTGATAGTAAGCCGAAGCGCTATCTCTTTTGCTATCTTGAACATTTTCCCAATAGCGCCAGACAGCGATGGCCACGGCAGCAGACAATACGACAACCACAATATAATTGCCGTACTTTTTCCACCATCTGCCTAGCGAATCAATGAGTTCTTGATCATTTAAATGTGCGGACATTGTTTTGCTCCCAACTATTACTCAACTTCTTCTGCGCTTTCTTGCTGAGTGTGAGTCTTGTCTGCTAATAAATGCTCACGAATGGCTGTTTCTATTTCTTTAGCTGCGGCTTGATTTTCTCTTAGATAGGATTTGGCGTTTTCTTTACCCTGCCCAATTCTGGTGCCACTATAGCTATACCAAGCACCTGATTTTTCAACGATGCCAGCTTTTACCCCTAAATCAATTAACTCTCCTTCATGGCTAATACCTTCACCGTAAAGAATTTCAAAATCGGCTTGTTTGAAAGGAGGTGCAACTTTGTTTTTCACCACTTTGACTCGGGTTTCACTACCAACAACCTCTTCCCCTGATTTAATGGCCCCGGTACGGCGAATATCCAAACGCACAGAAGCATAAAACTTCAAGGCATTACCGCCGGTGGTCGTTTCAGGGTTACCAAACATGACCCCAATTTTCATGCGGATCTGGTTAATGAAAATCACTAAAGTATTAGAACGCTTAATATTGGCAGTTAATTTGCGCAAAGCTTGTGACATTAAACGAGCCTGAAGCCCCATATGTGAATCGCCCATTTCTCCTTCAATTTCAGCTTTAGGAGTCAAAGCGGCTACGGAGTCAATAACGACCATATCGACTGCATTGGAGCGAACCAGCATATCGGCAATTTCTAAAGCTTGCTCACCGGTATCAGGCTGAGAAACGATTAAATCGTCTACATTCACTCCAATAATTCTTGCATAGCCAGGGTCTAAAGCATGTTCAGCGTCAATAAACGCAGCAGTGCCGCCTAATTTTTGGCATTCAGCAATGACCTGTAGGGTCAATGTGGTTTTACCAGAAGATTCAGGGCCGTAAATTTCAACAATTCTTCCGCGTGGCAGACCACCCACTCCTAAAGCAATATCCAGTGCTAAAGAACCGGTTGGAATAACAGAAATATCTGCTGCCGGATGATCGTCTCCCATCAGCATCACCGAACCTTTACCAAATTGCTTTTCAATCTGACTTAATGCGCCAGCCAAGGCTTTGCGTTTTTGATCATCCATTGTTACACCCCTTTTTCATATTCATGTATTTATGCTTAATACTAACACAGCCCAATTAAATTGACAGCAGCAGTTTATGGGGCCCTATTGCTCGACTATTAAAGCAATATTTCGTTGAGCATTTTCATTAGGCAAGCGACTTTTCCATGACCAATACAAAATCATAAAAGAAAACAAAGCTATCACTAATATATCCCAGTTAACGGGTAAGAGACCTCTGCCGCCATAGTTTCCTAAATAAGAAAGCATAGCCATTCCACTTAAATATACCATAGCCCAAATTGCATGCTTAGTATCCATTCCTATTTTAAAAGAACGCCGGCAAGCTTTACTGATTAACAATACAGACAAGCCAAGCAATATTCCGACATACATTTCTGAATAACTGGCCCAACCCATCCAATAGATAATAAGGTTAGCAATACAAAAAGCCAGACAGCTCCAAGCTTTTGCCCAAGGCAAATGAAAGGGCCGCTGTTGATGAGGGACTTGCGAGCGTAAAGCTAGCAAACTAATAGGCCCCAGGGCATAACATAATACAAAGGCGGAAACCAAAAAACCCATCATTCCTTGCCAGCCCGGTGCTGGGAAAAACAATATCATGCCTACTATAAAATTAAGCAATACCGCTAAAATAGGCACGCCTTTGCTATTTAAATACAATAAAGCATGCGGAAAATAACCGTTTTGACTCATGGCATAAGCTACACGAGAGCTTGTAGCAATAAAAATAATAGCCGTACCCAGCGGCATAATAACGGCTGTGACCAAAATTAAATAGCGCAGCCAATGCATACCAAACTGCTCGGAAATGCCAATAAAAGGACTGGCATCACCCATAAAACTAAGGCTATGCCAACCATGGCTTAACGCAGCCGGACTTTGTGCTCCGATAAAACAAATTTCCAGTAAAAAATACAATAAAAAGCAAATAAACAAAGCCCCTGCTAATACCAAAGGAATCACTTTTTGTGGGTTTTTAGCCTCTCCAGCTAAGACGATAGCGGGAGCATAGCCGGCGAAAGCGAAAACCACCCCTCCGGTTGAAAGGGCCGCCGCCACGCCTTTAAAGCCATAAGGCATAAATCCACCAAATTGATGAAAATTATGCCAATTAAAACTTAAACTCAATATGCTCGAAGCTACAATAACTGGCACAATCATTTTTACCCAGACAATGACCGCATTATAGCGAGACAGCCATTTAATACTGATTAAGTTAATAATACACATGCCAAACAAAACTAAAGCGGCAACCCAGTACCCTGAATGGCTTAAGACGGTTAGCTGATTTTTTTCAACGATCAGATTTGGCCAGGCGCTTGCCAAATATTGCAAAACCCCCATAGTCTCTGCAGGCGCAACCGCCGCATAGCCTAGCCACATAATCCAACTAAATAAGAAACTGCTCAACACCCCATGTGAAAAGTAAATAAATCTGGCATTGCCACCCGAAACTGGAAACAGGCAAGTCAGTTCTGCGAAAGTTAAAGCGATCATCAAAGTCGCTAATGCCCCTATAATCCAGCTAAGCAAAGCGGCCGGTCCGGCAATTTCTGCTGCATAATAAGGACTAAATAGCCAGGCTGATCCTAATATTCCACTGACTGCAGTAAACATGAGCCCAATTGGCCCTACACTACGTTTAAATTTCATCTGGAGCTCTTTTTAAAAAATTTCCCTATTCTATATTATTTTTGAGCAATATAAATAATGATTAAGGCATTTACCGATTTTTCTTGCGGTAATTTAAGGATTCTTCTAGACTTCCGAGGCTATTTAAACTGCGGAGAAATTTATGAATATGAGAAAAATTGCTTTACTGGCTGCTGCTACCGCCATGAGCTCTTCAATGGCATTTGCAGCTCCTGCTTTTACCCAAGGCGTTAGTATTGCCTATGGAAGTGATTCCATAGCATCAAGCCAGCCTCACGATACTGATGGCTATCGTCTTGCTTATAACTTTGGCCCCAATAACTGGTCTTGGTACAACAATAACTTAGTGGTTTATTTACAAGCCAGCTACGCATATTGGCATACCAGCACAGCCATTACTAATGGTGGCAAAAACAACTTAAACGTAGTGGCATTTGCTCCAGTAGCTCGCTGGTATTTTGCTAGCCTGCCATCCGTTGCTCCATACCTCGAAGCTAGCGTAGGCGCTGCTGCATTATCAAACAGCAATTTTGGTAACCGTATGCTTGGCTCTAGACTATTGTTCCAAGATGTAGGTGGAATTGGTGCGGCCTTTGGTCAAAACAAACAGCTTTATGCTTCCGTCAGCGCTATTCATTATTCTAATGCAGGTATTCGCTCTGACAATGACGGCGTGACTGTTCCAGTTATGTTAACTGTAGGTTATCAGTTCTCTTAAGCATGCCAAAAGCTTAGCTTTGATAAGGATAATCTAGATTATAATGCAAACCGCGGCTTTCTTTTCGGGCCGCGGCCGCTTCAACCACCAGTTCAGCCACTACGATTAAATTTCTTAATTCTAATAAGTCACCGGTAATTCTAAAATTTCGGTAATATTCTTGAATTTCTCTTTTAAGCAAGGCAATTCTTTCCTGGGCCCTTTTTAAACGTTTGTTACTGCGCACTATTCCTACATAGTTCCACATCAATCGGCGTATTTCATCCCAATTTGCGGTCACTAAAATTTCTTCTTCGGAATCCGTTACCCAGCTTTCATCCCAGGCCTTGATTGCCTCAATTTCAAATTGAGGATCATAATTTTGCATAATGTCATGACTCGCTGCTCCTGCATAAACCAAGCACTCCAGCAAGGAGTTGCTTGCCATACGATTAGCGCCATGCAAGCCGGTACAGGTTACTTCACCTGCTCCATATAAGCCTGGAATAGTCGTTCTAGACTTCTGGTCTACTACCACGCCGCCGCAAGTATAATGTGCAGCAGGGACCACGGGTATAGGCCCTTTGGTGATGTCAAAGCCATAGTGCAAGCATTTGGCATAAATATTGGGGAAATGGGAAATAATAAACTCGGCCGGTTTATGTGAGATGTCTAAATAAACACAATCTATTCCTAAACGTTTCATTTCATGGTCTATAGCGCGGGCAACAACGTCCCTTGGTGCTAACTCAGCCCTTTCATCAAATTTCGGCATAAAACGACTACCATCTGGCAAAACCAAAATGGCCCCTTCCCCACGCATAGCCTCAGAAATTAGAAATGACCGCGCCTCTGGATGATATAAAGCGGTGGGATGAAACTGATTAAATTCCATATTCGCCACCACAGCGCCTGCCCGATGGGCCATAGCAATGCCGTCTCCACTGGAAACCGCAGGATTGGTGCTATAGAGATAGACTCGACTGGCACCTCCTGTGGCAAGCAATACTGCCTGAGCACTGAGCACTTCAACTTCTTTGCTTTCCTGATTAAAAGCATAACAACCAATACAGCGTCCGTTTTGCTTGATCAAATCAATCGCGATATGTTCTTCTAACAAAGTAATATTAGGCGCTTGCCGTGCTAAATCCATTAAAGTGCTGGAAACAGATTTTCCGGTTTGATCTTGAGCATGAATAATTCTTCTATGAGAGTGCCCGCCTTCTTTAGTGAGATGGTAGCGACTGACGCCTTTTTCATCGATTTCTTTGGTAAACTGCACCCCTTTGTCAATGAGCCACTGTATTGCAGCTTTTCCGTTTTCTACGGTGAACCGTACTGCTTTTTCATCGCAAAGCCCTGCCCCGGCAATCAAAGTATCGTTAATATGGGCCTCAATGCTGTCTTTATCATCCAAAACCGCAGCAATACCGCCCTGAGCATACAAAGTGGAACTTTCCTGTAAAGTGCCTTTGCACATAATGGCTATTTTATAACGTTCATCAAAATGCAAGGCCGCAGTCAAACCCGCAGCACCGCTACCGATAATAAGGACATCAAACAAGGGCTTCACTAAACATTCCTTCGATATGATTTTTTATAGTTTGTTTAATTTGTTCTGGCATATACGACATATCAATTAACTGGCGATTTCGGTAATAGTAATCTGCCACCGGCACTTCGCCTACCTTGGTCTGTAACATTTTTTCCAAAACCGCTTCGTTTAAAAAGGCAGCTTGTAGCTTCTTTTTAGTGACATAGGGATAAGCAGAAGGAATATTATCACTTTTATCGCCGCGAATACACTTCACAAACAGCTCAAACTCAGGATGCTTAGGCCGAGGCTTATACCGTCTTTGCATAGGGTCATAAATTTTGACCCTGTCTGAAATAAGCTGCACAAAATCGCCATCTGAACTCACTATAGTGATGTTATCGGCTAAATATTGAGTAACGCCGTAAATTACATCATCTGCTTCACAACCAGGCAGCTCTATACATAGATGGGCATTTTTTTGTTTAAACTCACGAATCGCTTCTTTCACCACTTGCTTTAAATGCGTTTCCGGCCGGTGGCTCTTATATTCTGGAAAGATTTTTTTACGCCAATATTCATGATTGTCACAGGCAAATATGACTCTATCTGGCGTAAAATAACGGTACAGTTGCCGCAAAAACATCAGCATACTGTCAAACACCTGCGCTGAGGTTAAGGCTTCTTTATTTTTATGCTGATAATAGACGCTGATATAGGATAGATTGGATAAATCATAAACCAAAGTATGCTTCATACTGCATCCCGCTTATGGCCTTTCAAGCCGCTCATCCTGAGTGTATCGAAGCACAGTTTCGCTATGACCTCAGCTTTAGCTGCTTCGGTATAAGGAATATTCGGCCCTCCCCACACGGGATTTGGCCAGCAAATATCATCTGTACGCCTGGCAATAATATGGACATGCAATTGGGAAACCTTATTGCCCAGCATGGCGATATTTAATTTATCGCAAGGAAAATTTTGTTTTAAACACTGACTCACTACATTGATTTCTTCAAGTAATTGTATTTGCTGTGAAGCTGTCAATTGGTAAAGCTCAGTGATATTAGGCAGTTCTGGCACTAAAATGACCCAGCTAAAGTGCACGTTATTCATTAATCTTAATTGAGATAAAGATAACTTCCCTACCAAATCACTGTCTGCTTCAATCTGCGGATTTAAAATAAATTCCATATGCCTGACTTCCTGAATTTAGGATAAGCATACTTTAATTTAATTGGGCTGTCATGCTAAGCTGGACGACATGGCAAAAGTCAGAGGCATTTTTTATATTAATTTTATATATTCTTATTATTTTTTATGTAAAAATATGGCTTAATTTAAGGACAGAAAGGAAACAGAGATGGGCCCATCAGCTTTTGAAAGACTTCTGGCAAACAAGGATGCTAGCAGACAAGCTTTAAGCTTTTTAAAAACTAAAGATTTAGCCAAAGCAGCTGCAACGAACAAATTAATGAAAGAAAGCGCTCAAGATGAAGACCTCTGGAAGGCAAAGCTTCTAAAAGAGATTGGCCCTGATCTTCAGCTTTTAATTAAGGCTGATGAAACAGCAAAACAGGCGTATATAAGACATTTCACTATGATCTCAGCCTTGCCAGCAATTCCATCTATGGAAAAGCTTATGGAGAGAGTCAAACTTTTAACTCACTATCATTTAGACGCTATAGTTTCTAAACAGGACTTCGTTCGTGTGGCCCAAGGCAGCTTCGACCTAATAAGGTTAGCTCAAGCATTCCCTGCTTATACTGAAAGCTTTGTTGTAAAAGTACTAAATAGTGAAGAACACTTCGCTCGCGTGGTACAAGACAGATTCGACCTAATAAGGTTAGCTCAAGCGTTCCCTGCTTATACTGAAAGCTTTATTGTAAAAGCGCTAAACAATGAACAACACTTCGCTCGGGTGATCAAAAGCATCATTTTCGCTCGGGTGATCAAAAGCATCATTGAAATAATAGCTTTAGTTGAAGCATTCCCTGCTTATGCTGAAAGCTTTATTACAAAAGTACTAAACAATGAAGAACACTTCGCTCGGGTGATCGAAAGCAGATTTGAAATAATAGCTTTAGCTGAAGCATTCCCTGCTTATACTGAAAGCTTTATTACAAAAGTGCTAAATAGTGAAGAACACTTCGCTCGCGTGGTACAAGACAAGACAGACTTAAAAAATTTAGCTCAAGCGCTCGCTGCCTATACTGAACGCTTTATTACAAAAGTGCTAAATAGTGAAGAGCACTTCGCTCGGGTGATCAAAAGCTCATATGACTTAGAAGCTTTAGCTGAAGCACTACCTGCTGATATTGGAAGAATTAGAGAAAAATATGCCGAGTCTCATCCGGAAATAATGCGTGCGCGCTCAGTCACTCCAATGGCAACTTCCCTCAACTCCGCCTCAAGCGCACAAGCTTCTGCTCAGGCATTGCAATAAGTTTATTCCCTCCAACTGCTATCTGAAACCAAAATCTCTCTCATTCCGTTTGGCTGGATTTCACTTAGCAAGCCCGCAGCTTCCATTTGTTCCAGTAATCTTGCCGCACGGTTATAGCCGATTTTCAATCTTCTTTGCACGCCTGAAATAGAAGCCCTTTTAGACTCCAATACGATCCTTACCGCTTCATCGTATAAAGGATCATCCTCACCGCCGCCTTCGGATCCTCCTTCACCTTCTTCGCCTTCCAATGCTTCGGTTTTAGTAATGGTATCGATGTATTCTGGTTTACCCAGCTCCTTCCAGGCTTCTACCACTTTATGAACTTCCTGATCCGCGACATAAGCCCCATGCACCCTAATTGGCACACCGGTTCCAGGAGGCAAATAAAGCATGTCGCCATGACCTAATAACTGCTCAGCTCCTTGCTGGTCTAAAATAGTCCGAGAATCAATTCTGGAGGAAACCTGAAAGGCGATTCTGGTCGGTATATTGGCTTTGATCAATCCGGTAATGACATCAACAGAAGGCCTTTGGGTCGCTAAAATTAAGTGGACCCCAGCAGCTCGAGCTTTTTGAGCAAGCCGAGTAATGAGCTCTTCTACTTTTTTACCCACCACCATTATCATATCGGCAAATTCATCAACCAATACCACGATATAGGGAAGCGTTTGCAGTTCAGGACAATCATGGTCCATGCCGGGATGAGTGGCTTTCCAAATCGGGTCTTTAAGGGGATTGCCAGAGGCTGCAGCTAATTTCACTGCCTCATTAAACCCGGCCAAGTTTCTTACCCCAACTGCAGCCATTAATCGATATCGCCTGTCCATTTCTTTCACGCACCAGCGCAAAGCATTGGCTGCTTCTTTCATATCGGTTACCACAGGAGTTAATAAATGTGGAATGCCTTCATAAATAGAAAGCTCCAGCATTTTAGGATCAATCATAATCAAACGCAGCTCTTCAGGAGTCGCGCGCAGCAACATGCTTAATAACATGGCATTTAAGCCCACTGACTTACCTGAGCCCGTGGTCCCTGCTACCAATAAATGTGGCATCTTAGCCAAATCGGCTACTTCAGGCTCTCCAGAAATGTCTTTACCAAGCGCCATCGCTAAAGGAGATTTAGCTTTACGGAATGCATCGGAATCTAAAACGCTTCTTAAGCGCACCATTTCGCGCACTTCATTGGGTAGCTCAAGCCCCACCACGGTTTTACCTGGAATCACTTCTACAATTCTTACGCTAGAAGCTGATAATGACCTTGCCAAATCTTTTGACAAGGTAGTCAATCTAGCCACTTTTACCCCAGGGGCCAGGTCAATTTCAAACCTTGTGACCACAGGGCCTGGACAAACCCCGACTACTTTGGCAGCAATGCCAAAATCACCAAGCTTTTTCTCAACCAGCTGCGCCATAGTATTCAGGGCTTCTTTGGAAACCTTGCTACTTGGGGCCTCTTGAGGGTCTAACAACTCAATGCTTGGCACACCTTGAGAAAGCGGCCTGCTGGGTTTTTTAGGTTTTTCTATTTTTTCTGGTTCGGCTGCTTGAGGTCTTTTAGCTTTAATTTTTTCAAAAGTCGGTTTTTCTATTTTTTCAGGACGAGTCTCTATTTCGTCCTGCCGCAGATCAAGCTCAGGGTAAGCGTCATATTGAACGACAGCCTCTGCTAACTTGCGCTCCTGGCGGCGAAGTCGTCTATTTTGCAAAATATCATCGACCTTGAAACAAACCGCTTTAAATACTGCATAAAATGCTCGCAGCACCAACCTTGCTAGTTTCAATAAACATCTAAGCCAGCTTACCCCTGAAAATAAAGTGAGCCCGACCAGAAAAAGGCCGATGAGACCAAACAGGCTTCCGGATTCATTTAATAGTGGCAAAAGCCCTTTGCTGACACCTGCCCCTAATATTCCACCCGCCCCATAAGGCAAATCATTTTGAATATCAACAAATAATAGGCTGGACAATCCACTGCCGGCTAAAAAAGCCAAAAATGCGCCAAAGCACCTGAGCGCCACTAGCAAGCGCGAACTGGGTTGTTCAGGTTGTTGATGCTCTACAAAAACCAACCAGGCCCCATAAACTAAAAGCACCGGCATTAAATAAGCAGAAAAGCCCAACAAACTAAACAAGGCTTCTGAGCAAACAGCACCAAATTTTCCAAGCATATTATGGGCAGAGCCAGTAGAAAGATTGGCCCAATCAAGCGCATGATAAGTAAGCAAGCTTAACAATAGAGCTAGCCCTAATGCGGCCCCCGCTATCATCAATACTTCCCGCATTCTTTGCTTTAAAGCTAAATGCATAGTTGATGGTTCTGAATTTAATTTTTTCTTAGCCACAGAATCCTTCGCCTTAATCGTGTATTATCTGCTGATTATACTAGCCTGTTTTAAGAAATGACGCACCCCCTATTAAAATTTGAAATAATTGCCTTTGTCTATTATCCTTAAGTGGTTGAACAAAGAGAACGTCATAAATGCGCATACTATTAGTTGAAGATGACGAATTGCTTGGAGATGGCATCAAAACCGGCCTAAAACAAGAAGGCCATACTATTGAATGGATTAAAGACGGCCTCACTGCCGAAGGGGTCCTGCTTAGAGACCCGTTTGATGTGGTTATTCTAGACCTGTCTTTACCTAAAAAATCTGGACTTGAAATTTTAAAGACTATTCGCAAGGAAAAAGTCCACACTCCGATCCTAATTTTAACCGCTAGAGACTCGGTTGAGGATAGAATTAAAGGCTTGGATTCAGGGGCCGATGACTATCTCACCAAACCCTTTAATTTAAACGAACTCACTGCAAGACTAAGGGCCCTGTCCAGACGGTCTTCAGGGCGCGCCGAACCCCTTATTACTTACGGTGCGATCACGATTGATCCCGCAGCTCATACAGTCAAATATCACGATGATGAAATTAAAATGTCGCGTCGCGAGTATGCCCTGCTTTATACCTTGCTGGAAAACCAGGGCAGGGTTATTTCTCGACATCAGATCATTGATTCTCTGTATGGCTGGAATGAAGAAATAGACAGCAATGCTTTAGAAGTCCATATTCACCATTTGCGCAAAAAGTTTGGCAACAACTTTATTCATACCGTAAGAGGCGTAGGCTATATGGTGCAAAAACCGGAATGAGCTTATATCAGAATAGGCAACACATTTCTTCTTTAAGGCGCTTTTTACTGCTGAGCAGCCTAAGCAGTCTGTTATTTGCCATTATCGCCTTAATTGCTATTAACTATTTACAGTTGAGCATGCAAAACCAGCGGGTTTTGCAGACTGAGCTTATTAATGCGGCCAGGGTGCTTGATATCGCTACTGATATCAAGGCCCCCAAACATAGTATTGCTTATGCTTTATTAAATCAGGAACATCAAGCTGAACCGACCACCTTCCCGGGAATTAATATCTACAATAAGCACCTTAATTATCGAGATAAAATGGTATTTCAGGTTTGGAGCCTGAGCAATAATCAGCTTATTATGAAATCGACTAATGCGCCTACCGAGGTTTTAAGCGATCAAAATATCGGTTTTAGCAGTATAACTTTAACAGATGGCTCTCAGTGGTATAGCTTTAGCCTGCCGAACCTGAATAAGAATATCAAGACTGTGGTAGCCGTTCCTAAAAAGTTTGTTAGCGCGGTCGATATGCCCCTATTCTTAGAATCCTGTATCTTTTTCGGCTTGGTGTTTATTGCCCTGGCTTTATTATTGACTTTAGTCATTCAAATTGGTTTAAACCCTTTATCCAGACTGACCAAAGAAATTTCTGAGCGTGGGCCAAGCCACCTATCTGCGCTAAATACCAGAGAAATCCCGGTCGAAATTGAACCGCTAGTCCGTTCTTTAAACCGCCTTTTTCAACAGCTAAGTGAAACTCTGGCCCGTGAAAAACAGTTTACTGCCGATGCTGCTCATGAGCTAAGAACGCCTTTGGCTGCGGTTAAAACACAGGTTGAGGTTGCGCTAAGAGAAAAAGATGAGAACCAAAGAGATAGGATTTTAAACAACATTGTAATTGGCACCAATCGAATTACTCATATCGTGGACCAACTCCTGACTTTAAGCCGTCTGGAATCTACCGTTAAACTGCCCTATCCAACTAAGCTTGATCTTAATAAATTAACTTCCAGCATAGTCGCTGAACTAGCGCTTTCTGCTATTTCCAAACAAATTGAAATTGAACTGTTCGCTCCAGATACCGAAATGCTGATTACCGGCGACCAAATGTTAATTGGCATATTGCTACGCAACCTGATTGATAATGCTATTCGCTATACACCAGCTCATGGCAAAGTATTGGTCATACTGTCTCAAACAGCTGACAGCATTTGCCTGCAGGTTGTTGATAATGGGCAAGGCTTACCGGAAGAGCTGCATTACCGACTGTTTGATCGATTTTTTAGACAAATCGGCACTCAAGTTGAAGGCAGTGGGCTAGGCCTACCTATTACTCGAGAAATTGTCCGTTTGCATCACGCAAATATCCAAGCTAAAAAACCTGAACAAGGCTGCGGCCTTGAAATGAGAGTGGATTTCCCAATAGAATATTGATACAGCTTGGTCTCTCAGGCAATCAATATGCGACTATGGCATGGCCTTATCGTTCTTATGCTCTGTTTCTCTTGTGGCTGGGCAACTGATAAATTTGTCTTCAAAAGCCAAATTCAGCGCCCAACCCCACAGGCCGTTATTAGCCGGTTAAAAATTGAAGTGACAGGACCAGGCCAAGATAATATAGCCATAAGAAACTTATTAAAGTCCCCTGCTTTAAAGCTAGGTCAAGCTTTAACGATGCAGCAATATAATAGGTTCAAAACTACACTACAAAATACCGCCATTTCTCAAGGCTATTTCGATGCCCATTACCTTGAGCATGAAGTTAGAATTAAATTATCCAGTCAGCAAGCTCAAGTTATTCTTAAACTTAATACAGGAAAGCAGTATCATTTTTCACACATTTATTTTAAGCAGTCGACGTTTTCCGAACAGTTTTTACAGCGATTTGCCCCTTTTAAATCAGGCGATGCCTATCAACAAGAACTTGTTAATGAGCTGCAAAGCAATCTAGCCAGCAGTGGTTATTTCAATTCAATTGCCATTGTTCCAGTGCCCAATAAAAATGATTATTCTGTTCCTATCCATGTCAATCTAAGCCCAAGACCAAAACAGCAATATCAGCTTGGCGCTGGCTTTGGTACTGATACCGGCATCAGGGCTTTAATAGGCTGGAAGCTAAGATATATGGGCACAGAAGGCCAATATCTCAGCGCCCAAATTCAAGCGGCCAGGAACTACAGCAACGCCATTTTGAGCTATGTCATTCCAGGCGCTAATCCTTTAACCGACTATAGCAGCTTTGACCTTGGGCGAACCTATAGCGATATCGCCCCTTATACTGCGACGGATACTGCATTTGGCTTTAGCCACGTTGTATTGCACGGGCCATGGCAAACCAGCCTGGGATTAACCCAACATTTCATTCAAGCCACAGAGCCTGCCAACACCACCGAATCGGCACAAAAATATTTAGTCGCTAATGCCGGTTTAAACTATACAAAGCTTAAACAAATAGGCTATTACAAACAAGGCTATGCTTGGGATATTCAAACTCAAGGCGCCTCGCAAAGCATTTTATCTCACAGCTCATTTTTGCAAGGCGTACTAAGGCTATACAGCTCTATAAGCTTGAATCAAAACGATCGGTTTTTTATAAAGCTATCAGGCGGGGCTATTGCTGTTAATAATTTAAGCAATTTGTCTCCGCTATTTCGATTTTATGCCGGAGGAGTAGACTCAGTAAGAGGCTATTCCTATAAAAGCTTAGGCCCCACTGACAGCAATGGTAATCTTATTGGTGGTCGCTATCTTACTACCGCCAATTTTAATTTTGAAAGACGGATTTGGCATAACTGGAGCGGCCTTGTGTTTTATGATGTGGGCAATGCCTTTAACAGTCTGCATAACATGGATTTACAAAAAGGGGCTGGAATAGGTGCAAGCTGGCATTCTGCAGTCGGGACCATCAACTTTTATATTGCCCATCCAGTTCAACCCGTGCAAGGGCCGTGGCGATTTGATATAGGCATCGAGACCCTATTATGAAATTTTTCAGCCTGATTAAAAAATTGATTTATAGCCTGCTGCTTATCACAGCCGTGATATTGGCATTAGCAATCAGCTCTCAGTTTGGCCTAAGGCTAATGCTAACAAGCCTTAAAGCCCCTCTTTATGCTTACGGCATCATGATTGAGCCTAAACAAGCTAACGGAACTCTGCTGCATTTTACTTTACATAAACTTTCCATTCGCCGCCCTTATTTAAAAGCCGATATCGATCAATTATCAGTTCAATGGCAGCCTCTTGATCTACTGAATGCCAAGCTCGATATTCAGTCTCTTGAAATTAAGCAATTAACAGCAAGCATAAACCCGCTGCTGCTTTCTAAAAAAACCAATCGATTTAAACTACCTATTAGTATCAATATCGAAAAGTTCAATCTGCAACAATTCAATATTAATGTGGCCCAAGGCAATATCCATGGTCATTTTGATTTCAATCACGCCTCTTCCACAGCTGTTTGGAATATCGATATGCAAGGCAGTAAACTTGATGTAAGCCTACTGAATTCTCATCTAAAAGGCCTCTTGAATTTCACTGTGCAAGCCACCCGAAACCAACAAAAAATTACAGCTAATTTATTAGCCTATCAACTCAGCATGCAGAGCCATGCCCAAGCTAAGACTGGTCACTATCAAATCAACACTATGCGGATTACAGGCCCGCTGGGCAGCTGGAACTTAAGCCAGGCTACAAACTTATACTTATCACAACAGCAAATTGACCTGAACAGTCTGTGCTTACATCAACATAAAACCCAAGTCTGCATCAAAGCACATTGGGCAAAAAAACAACTTTATGCCGCTCTAAGGATACAAAATCTGGCAGCAGATTTTCCTGATTTAGGCATTGAAATTTATCCTATTGACGCTGCTTTGAACTATGCTGACAATCAAATTAGCCTTAAGGCAACAGCGCAATCCGGTCAAGGCATATTACACATATCAGGGAATATTAAGTCTTTGCAAGCACAGCCTTATATAGAACTTTCTATAGCAGGCAGCCAATTTTTGTTAGCTAATCTTCCCGCTGCCAAGTTAAGTGTTTCTCCAAAGCTGCAATATCAATGGCAGCCCAATCAGCAAAGCCTTGAAGGCGACATTGAAGTCAGCCAAGCCAATATTCAAATTGAATCTATCCGAAATAAAATTCAAAACGAATCTGACATTGTTTATCTTGATAATAATGACCGCGTTATTAATAAAAATTCAAGCCGACCTATTTCTTTGAACGTCAATCTAAAGCTCAGTCCAAAGGTAAGCTTAAGTGGGCTGGGAATAAGCACTCAACTTACAGGTGAGCTTAAAATAAAAAGCCTATCAGCCAGCAGCATAACTGCCACGGGTAGATTGCAGCTTATAAATGGTAAATATCAACGTTATGGTAAAACCTTTATCATTAAAAAAGGCGAGTTGGTTTATGCTCAAAGTCCTTTAGATGATCCCAATTTAAATATCAGAGCTATCTATGAGCTGGCGCCAAGCAATTCTGAAAATATTATCAACCCCTCAGTTCAGGTGGGAGTCAATGTATTAGGCAGCCTGCAACACCCAAAAATCGAGCTTTTTTCCAACCCCTCTCTAAGCCAAGAAGATATTCTTTCCTATATTGTGCTTGGCCAGCCTTTTAGCAACATACAGGAAAGTGACAAAGGGGCTTTATCGCAAGCAGCCATAGCCCTTGCCGCGGGAGGAGGCAGCAGCACTGCTATTGAAAACCTCCAGAAGAAACTGGGGCTCAATCAAATTGCCTTGGGTTCATTAAACGCACAAAACCTAACTAGCTCTGAAGACAATACCGCCATTTTTGTCGGTAAAGCCATTAGCCCTAGACTTTACCTAAGATATGGCATAGGCTTATTTAACAGTCAGCAAGAGCTTGATAGCATTCTGCAGTTATCCAAGCATTGGAGCCTTAAAACCAGCGCAGGAACTCAGGCCTCAGGTGCAGACTTAATATTTACGATTGATTGGTAATTTTATGGCCTTACATGGTTTTATTTTAATTTTTTTGTTTGCCTGCAGTTTGGCAGCTGGCATTATCGATACGATAGCAGGTGGAGGCGGCCTGATTACAGTTCCCGCCCTTTTAGCAACCGGACTGCCGGTGGCTTCTGTTTTAGCAACCAATAAACTGCAAGCTTCATTTGGCTCAGGCACAGCTGCATTTCGTTTGATGCAATATAGCCGCACCCCTTTTACAGAAATCAGCTTAGGCGTTTTTTTCTGCTTAATCGGCGCTACCCTAGGCAGCATTGCAGTGATGCTGCTAAACGATAATTTTTTGCAGCGATTGCTACCTGTTTTATTGCTGTGTGTGCTGATTTATAGCGTATTTTCAAAAAGGCTCGGCTCTGAAAACCACCCAGCAAAAGCTTCTAAAGCATGGGTAATGCTAGTTTTTGGCCTGTTACTTGGTTTTTATGATGGCTTCTTTGGGCCGGGAACAGGCGCATTTTGGGTCATTGCCATGGTGTTTTTTCTCGGCTATAACCTGCAAAAGGCCACTATCCATGCTAAAGTTTATAACTTTATCAGCAACGTCGTTGCCTTGATCTGGTTTATCATAGGGGGCCATGTGATTTATTCAATTGGCCTACTGATGGCTGCAGGGCAATTTATCGGCGCGCATATTGGCGCTAAGCTGGTAATGAAAGAAGGGGCTAAACTCATCAAGCCTTTATTTATCAGCATGGTCAGCATGATGCTTATAGTAGTCGTTCATAAGGCTTATTTTAACTAGTTGCCTGCTACCATCATTTTATTGATTAAAATAGAGCCCACTTGGATCTTGCTCCGTTTCTCAATATCTGTGCCGATTTCAATAATGCCTTTGAACATATCTCTTAGATTGCCGGCAATAGTGATTTCTTCTACTGGGAACTGAATTTCGCCATTTTCAACCCAAAAGCCTGAAGCACCTCTTGAATAATCCCCCGTGACCAAATTAACCCCCTGCCCGATCACATCGGTAACGATTAGGCCTTTTTGCATGGTTTTAATTAAGCCCTGCAGGTCTTGAGATCCTGAACTAACCAAAATATTATGAACCCCTCCGGCATTGCCGGTCGTTTTCATCTTAAGTTTTCTGGCTGAATAGCTGCTAAGCAAATAGCCTTGCAATGTTCCCTGTTGGACAATATCACGAGGCTTCACCCTCACCCCTTCACCATCAAAAGGACAGCTTCCCAGGCCTTTTAAAATATAAGGGTCTTCGGTAATCCTGACAAAATCCGGAAACAGTTTTTGGCCCAAGCTATCCACTAAAAAACTAGAACGGCGATAAAGGCTGCCACCGCTAATAGCGTTTAAAAAACTGCTAATTAGGGAACTGGCTATATCAGCAGAAAATATCACAGGGACCTCACAGGTTTTTAACTTGCGCGGATTGAGTTTTTTTAAAGTCCTGTCTACTGCCTCATGGGCTATTTTTTCTATTGGCCATAAATCTTTATAATCTCTAGCGCTGCTATAACTGTAATCATGCTGCATCTGACCATTTTGCTCGGCAATGACACTAAGACTTAAACCATGTCGGCTAGCCAGTTCTTCCCCTATAAAGCCATAAGAGTTGGCATAAAGATGAATAGCCTGGTAAGTTTCTAAGGTGGCACCTTCTGAATTATTGATGCGCGGATCGCAGTCAAACGCTATTTTTTCACAAGCCTTGGCCTGTTTAATCGCCTCTTCAACAGTAATGTCCCAAGGATGATATAAATCCAGCTCAGGCCAATCTGTTGCCATATCGGCTTGCTCAGGCAAACCTGCACAGTCGTCTTCAATGGTATACTGGGCCATCACACAGGCCCTTTCCACTACCTTGTCAATGAGATCAAAGCTCATATCAGTTGTGGTAGCAGAACCTTTTTTCTTACCAAAATAAACCGTGATATCTATGGCCTGGTCTTTCTCATGCTCAATGGTTTCAACCTCAGCTTTTCTTATCGTGGCTGAAAAGCCCAAACCAGAACTCACTGCTATTTCAGCGCTGCTCGCTCCTTTTTGGCGGGCCTGTTTTAACGCATGCTCAACCACTTCACTTAGCTGCTGCTGACTGGGTAGATTTTGTTTATTCATTCATTTATGCCCATAGCTTGTTTAATAAAAAATCGTTTTAATAAAGATTGTTTGTTAATCCAATTAAACCCTGCCTGTCTTAAACAAGCAAGCGCTGCCAAGCGATTTGAAAATAGTCCGTTAAAACCATACATAGACCACATAACGGCCGCATTGTAATGTTTGCGGGCCCGCTGATATTGCAGTAAAGTCTGTTTAGAGGCCAAGTTGCGGCCCTTTTTCTTAGCATTGCTTAAAACCTCAGCTAAAACCTTTGCATCAGCAAATCCTAAATTAAGCCCTTGCCCTGCCAAAGGATGAATGCTATGGGCAGCATCCCCTATCAAAGCGATGCCTTCTCTTACATATTCTTTGGCATGATGTTGGTGTAATGGATAGCAAGCCCTTAGACCTAGTAGCTTGCACTCTCCGAACACTTTGTCTGGGCCCATCTGCCTGCCAAGCTCTGTATTAAATTGCTGCTCGGACATAGCCGCCAACTCGGCAGCCCGCTCTTGAGTAGTACTCCATACTATCGAACATAAATGGGGATCATGTAAGGGCAAAAAGGCCAGAGGCCCTGTGCTTAAAAATTTTTGCCAGGCAGTATATCTATGCGCTTTTTCGGTATGAACGGTGCAGACTAATGCCTGTTGTTTAAAATCATGACTTGAGCTTTCTATGCCTACTTTTGATCTAAGCCATGATTTTGCTCCATCAGCCCCAACAACTAAATCCGCTGCTAAGGGATGTTCTGAACTGAGCTCAGCAACTTTAAAGCTAACCTGATCTTGATATTGCTGTAAACCTTGCCATAACACTTTTAGCATAATCTGGTTTTCAATGATATGCCCTAAATTGGCCTCGCCAATTTCAGCTGCATCCAGTTCAATTCGGGCTTGGCTTCCCTCATCCCAGACTACCATGCGTTCATAGGTCCCCATTCGGTAATCTTGCAAGTTTTGCCAAAGCCCTAATTCTTTAAAGATATTTTCTGAAGCCCGATTAACAGCACTGACTCTTATGCCAATATCTTCAGTAAGTTCAACATTCGGCTCAGCTTTATCAATAATGCTTAAACAAAAGCCCTGTTTAGCAAGCAAATGCGCCAATGTTAGGCCAACCAAACCTGCTCCAACAATTTCTATTTCTTGTTCGTTTCTCTTATTCATAAATAGGCGGCATCTTCTTGTAAAGGCAAACCACGACTTAATCTATCCAAACGCCCCTGCACTCCCATCATAAGCTTATTGAGCTCAAGCTTAATAGGGCTAAAGCGGCAATGTCCCGCATGCTTAAATTGAAACCCTGTCCACCCACAGGATGAAGACTATGAGCTGAATTGCCAATTAAAGCGACCCTTCCCTTATAGTGCGAACTTACCTTGAGCTGTTTTAAGGGATAAGTCTGTCTCTTACCTATCGCTAAAAATTTGCCCGCCCGATAACCAAATGCCATTTGTAAACTTTTTAGAAAATCCGAATCCGATTGGGCTAAAATCTGCTGAACATGCTGTTTTTTAACCGTCCATACCATTGCCATCCGCTGTTCACTTAAGGGCAATAAGGCCAAGGGGCCTTCTGCCGTAAAACGCTCATAAGCGTTATGCTGGTGATCTCTTTTTAAGCCGATATTGCTGGCTATAGCAACCTGCTGATAGTCATGCTCTTCTAAATTGATTCCTAGTAATTGCCTGACAGTCGAATGGGCGCCATCTGCCCCCAGCACCAGTTTAGAAGTTATGGACAAAGCCCCTTCTGCGCTTTCGATATCAAGCCTAACCTGATCATCAGATTGCTGTAAATGCTTTAAACTAGCCTGACTAAAGCTTTTTACTCGACTGCTATGCAATTGCTGATATAAAACAGCCAATAAGGCCTGAATCTCAATAACATAGCCCAAGGCTTCAGTTTTGGATTGCTCGGCATTTAATCTGGCAAAACCAAAATGACCGCGATCTGAAACATGAATGTGCTTGATGGCAGTGCTCTGGCTTTGCAAAAATTGCCAAAGGCCTAAGCCTTGTAAAATTTTAGCACTGCCATAAGACAGAGCCAGAGACCTTGTCTCAAGACTAGGCTCTTGAATACGTTTTTCTGTTTTGGCTTCAATTAAGGCAATGTTTAAATTGAGCTGAGAAAGGGCTAAAGCCATGGTAACGCCAACGAGGCCGCCGCCTATGATTACGATATCAAACTGTCTGCTCATACTAGCCCTCTAAGCGCTTAGCTTTTTTGATTATCTAGCGTGGCCTATTGCGCTATATCAATGCAAAGTTTTGCTGCTTTGCGCCCCCGCCTTTTGGGTTTCAGCCGAGCGCAATTCGCCATAAACTAATACTACCGCTAATCGAGTATGCTCTACCAGCTCCGCATAATTTTTTTCAGCCTCATCATCTTCGCCCTGCTCCTCTACGTAGCTCACACAAGAAATTTCCATTAGATCTTGTAAAGCTTCAGCCACTTCCGGATCAGGATGATTTTCAACGGGCACGCCAATAAGGTTAAGGCCGCTAATAAAGCCTTGGCACCATTCTGCCAACGCTTCCACTCTACTTTCTAAATCCACTTCATCCCCAGGCAATAATAACTTGATTTCAAATTGTTCTGAATGAAAGCCCTGCTCAGTTGCAAGATATAAATTAGCTAGCACTTGTTGAGCTGCTTTGGCTTTGCTGTCATCTGATTCAAAATGAGTGGTAATTAAAGAGCTTAGCCAAGCTTCCTGCCGCACAATAGCCCCGCTGCTAAATAATGCACAAAGTAAGCCATGGGTTTCTGCTGGAGTGCCTAATGCTTGTAATAACTCTAATGCTTGAGCTGCTGCCTCAAAGCTGGGTAAAGAAGTCGTTGAATTCATTGCTGTCCATCTATCGATAAAAGTTAACTGCCAATCCTAACATTCTCTTCGCCATCGGTAAATAAAAAACCGCTAACGATAGACTGGAATAGGCATACCCTTTTCATCAATAGCCACATAGGTGAATAAGGCTTCTGTCACGCATTTGCGATCGGTAATTCCGCTTTCATTGGCCCAAGCCATAATTTTAAATGTCATGGAAGTATTGCCTACTTTGACCAGCTTAGCATAGCAGCATATAGTATCTCCTACTTTTACCGGGCGGCGAAACTTCATACCGTCGATGGCCACAGTGGTTGCGCGACTTTTAGAAATGGCCCTGGCTGCAACAATTCCGCCTAAGTCCATCTGAGAAATCAACCAACCCCCAAAAATATCCCCGTTAAAATTAGTATCAGCCGGCATGGCAATCGTTCTAATAACCAATTCACCCTCGGGTTGTTCACAATTTACTGGCTCTGCCATATTTTTCTCCTGCAATTAATTCAAAAAATACTTCCAACTCTAAAAAAACTGGTCTATATTGAATAATATATAAAGATTTGACTTGGTGCTACCTGCGCTGTTTGCGACCAATAACCATCCTGATCCGACAATTACTAATCAAGGGAGCAAGGTTGCAATATCAGCGTGAAAGCCCAGCTTGACTGGGAATCCCAAGATGTTGCACTGGCACCCACCTGAACTTTACGGTTCAGGACGCTAGAGGCGCGGCAGAGGCGGATAGCACCACCCTTTTGAGTAAGCCCCCCCTATGAACAAAGCCAGCGTTCGCAATCAAATTAAGCTTCAACGCCGGCAATTAAGCTCTGAATTTCGTCAGCAAGCAGCTCAATCATTGTTCAAACAATTCCAAGCTGATGATATATTAGCAGCATTTCAACACATTGCCGTATATTTAAGCCATGACAATGAAATAGAGTTAACACTGCTGATTCAGCATTTATGGCAACAGGGCAAACACTGTTATCTGCCCGTACTTCATCCCCAGTTAGAAAATACACTTTGCTTTATGGCCTATACCGCTGCAAGTCCGCTTTACCCCAATAAATATGGAATCTTGGAGCCTGAGTTTAACAATACTAAGTTAATCGAAGCTTCCCAACTTGATGCAGTCTTAATGCCCTTGATAGCTTTTGACCAATCCGGCCACCGGCTAGGGACTGGCGGCGGCTATTATGATCGAAGCTTGGCTTTTGTTAAAAAAAGCAAAAGTCCTTTATTGATTGGCTGCGCCTACCAGTTTCAATTTTGTGATACTCTACCTAATGAAGCTCATGACGTTGGACTCAACATCGCAGTCACCGAGCAAAAAATTTACCATTTTAAGGCAAATGATGATTAGCGGCAGTTTAGTTTTTTTCATATTTTTAATGCTGACGATATTTAATTGGCAGGCTAATTTAAAAGCCAAAGAGCTGGCCTTTTCCGCAGCTAAACAGCTATGCCAGCAAAATCAGGTGGACCTATTAGACGATACCGTAATTTTAAATAAGTTGAGTTTTAAAAATTTCAAACTTATACGTCAATACCGCTTTGACTACCACACTGGTTCTAATGTCCGTTATCAGGGCTATATCAGCATTTCCCAAAATGAAGTAATTGATCAAAGGCTTAGCATTAATGCGGATCGATCCAGTCAAACCAAGCTATCGATTGCAGGCGAACCTGCCAAGGTGCTTGATTTCTCTCATTACAAAAGCCTAAAAAGCAAAAATGACTAGGGCCTCCCTAATGAATTTGTGCCCTTAACACAGCCCAGACATCAACTTGCCTAGCTCCGGCTTTTTTTAGTTGCAAAGCAATGGCCTGCACCGTACTTCCCGTTGTAATCACATCATCCACTATAGCAATATGCTTATCCCTTACTGATTTGTTAACAGCAAACGCATTTTTTAAATTTCTTTTTCGCAAGTTGCCTGACAGTCCAACCTGGCTTGGCAGATGCTGTGTTCTTTTAAGCAAGTGATGATCTATTTTAACCGGAAGATTTAAGTTTTTAGCCAATAGCAGAGACTGGTTAAAACCTCTACCAATTAATCTCTTGTAATGTAATGGCACAGGAACCATAAGATCAGGCCAGTTTGAGCCTTGATAGGTTTCTTCTAAACTTTTGCTTAATAAATCTGCCAAGACTTTTCCAGCTACAAAGCGTTGGTGAAATTTGAATTGATGCAATAAATACGCGCTTTCTGCTGTATAATCTAAAGCGCTAATAGTCCGTTCAAAGGCCGGCAAAGTTTTAAGACAAGCACCACAGATTGAGCTTTCGCTTTCTAATATTAGCCCACATCGCAAGCATCTTTTTTTGAGTGAAAGCAAGGACTGTTCACAGTATGAACATAAGTCCCGCTTCTGATCACTGCGGCTTTTACACAGCAAACATTGATAGGGAAACAGCCACTCAAATAGCATATTTTTTATACTACCATAGGCTCTATTAAAATAGCAGAACAACAGTCAGCCTATTTTCAAAAATTGGCACCCGACCTATAGTTACATAGTTTGAGCAGGCCTCCACTCAGGCGCATCTGCTCTTAATGTTCTGAGCGCTAGACTTTCTCTTGCCGGGATGTTTTCAAGCAGCTTTCTTAGCGACTTTAATTCTATACTAATCATTTTTAAAGCATTTCCATCCAGCTCTGATTTAACTGCCACCATTCCTGCGGCCTCCACGCTTGCCTCATGCATGGTTTTATTACGCAATACTCGAACCATATTGCTTTCCATAAATTGCAGCATATTTTTAATGCCAGACCTATTCATGCCTCGAGTTTCAAAATATTCGCACAACTGAATGCGATAGTCCCCTAAAAGATCATGGCAAAGGCTATTGACTGCCATTCTCGCGTGATCAGACAGCAAGCCCTTAGCATCAGCTGATAAATCTGGGCCTTTATCAGGGTCAATGTTTGCAACAAATTCTTGTAATACTTTTAAACAATCCTTGATTTCATCAATTAGCGTTTGAGGCTGTCTAAGCTCTTCTGAATATCGGATGCTTCTTGTGCAATAGCGTTTAAAATACTCAGTATTCTTGATTTGGTCCTCAAGCGAATTATCTCTTGTTAGCAATTTCAAATGCAGCTGTTTAAGCACCGTGTCTTCATCGATAAACAGCTCTGCCAAGTCCAACAGTAGATTAGGATTGTCTTTAGATAAATAATAACGATGGACCAGGTGATGGCGAATATCTCCCAATTCAGGCCATACAATGCCTAACTGTTCAAACAATCTTGCCAAATTAAAGCAAATCGCCATAGCTTGATGACGTTTTAAATATAAAAAGCTGTTAACATCACCGGATGAAATCTGTTTTTCCATTTCCTTTGGATTAAGTTCCTGCCTGATTCTTTGACAGAGGTCTTTTACCGTGTAAAAAAGATTGGCATATTCACGATTTAACCTAACAAAGTTTTCCCACCCGCTTTCGATATCAGACTGCTTTTGCAAGTCTTCGATAATTTTATTGACAGGGACCTCTGTTAGTAATTCCACTTGAGATTGATTAAGACCAAGCTGGAAGAATAATTCTTGAAGTTTCTTATAACTTTTTTTAACTTGGCTCAGCTTATCCCTTATAGGCATATCAAGCTTATTGCAATGTTCTATATCCCCGGAATATTGGAAAAGCAAACGATAATATTCACGCCCTTCTCCGCTCAAACCCAACAAAAGCTCTGTTGAGCGCTCAAAAGCACTTTTTACATCTGGATGGATAGCCCCCATTTCTTGGATTTTGCTGCGCCATGCTTTAATTTCTGCCATTCTTGTTGCTAAAGAAGCCTCATAATTTGCTGCCAAAGCAAGAACTCCTACAGCCTCAGTATTTAAAAGCGTAACTAAATTCATAACATGCGCTTCAATTCTTTCCTTTTCCTTGATAAAAGGCGCAAGCTTAGGTTTGAGTTTATTCATTTCAATGCCTAAAACTTGTGTTTCTTGCAGCAAGGCTTTCATCTGATTGAGTTTAATTAAATCTTCAATATCCTGGCCTTGTAACTGAGTGAGCTTTGTTATGATCTCAGAAAGCTTTTGCTCTTTACTGAGTGATTCTTGCTGTGCTGTCTGTCTTCTTGCTTGTAGCTCAGCCTCTCTTTCGTGAACAATTTTTGCTTCCTCAGCTCTTCTCACTAAAGCTTCAGCTTGAACGCAAGACTCAGATGTAGTTTGTAGCTGCTCCTTAGCAATGCTCAAACTAGCAAGGTTCTGAGAATTCATATTTGCAATTGCTGAGCTTAAAGCACTGATAAAAGCCTGATGTTTTTGAATAGCATTTTCATAAGCTTGCAGCAATTGAGCATATTCAGGCACAGCACCTTGCACTTTTGATTTTTGCTCCGCGTCCGCTTTTTTAATTTGTATGTGTTCTAGCAACTGGCGTGCTTGACCAAGAGCAGTTTGAAGCTCATTCATTTGGCGTGCAGTAGGATCTTCAGGAGCAGGCCTAACTTGGGCTGGCGGCATTCTTCTTGCGTGGCGCTCTGGAGCATGATTTGCCGGCTCTTCCTGAACGGGTTCTGGCACTCTAGGTCGCCTATCGAGCGCACAATACCCAGCCATAGACAAAGCTATGCCAATATTGCCAAGCACTAGTGTTAGACCAACGTAGTAGTTATTAAACACAAAGGCGAGCGGTATTTTAATATATAACTGATACCTAATTGAACTTGGGCCACTTGTGGCTATCTTTACTCCGCTACCACCAAAAAGCTTTATAAAATCAGCGATGCCGGCTTCTTCAAGTTCTTTGAACCTTTCATCATAAAGTTTTTTGGTATCTGCATCGTCCTTAAGTCCTGCATAAATAGTATAAAGGCTAGAAAACAAAGCATTTCGGCCTGCATAATCAGACTTCTCAAATATATTGCTACTCCATTTCCTGACTCCATAATCATAAAGCGCCTTGGCCTTATCAAAGTCTTTGGAGGCAAAAATAATCTTACGATATAGGGCAAAAGCCATAGAATCCCAGGGAAGCTCGACTATGCTATTAAGCGCTGCTAAATGCTCAGCATCGCCCAACATGCTAACATAAGCCAATAACTCCAAATTATCTTTTTGTTCTAAAATGGGGTCAGCCTTAAGCTTTAATAAAGCCTCTATATGATATTCTTGCCACCATGCTTTAAAAACGGCTTTATAGTCTTTAAGAACATCGGGATCAATTATAAAATCTTCAATTCTAACTCTAGGTAATTTCGAGGTTAAAACAGTTAACGCATTACTTAAATAAGTTTGAGCTATAGCTTTATTAAGCTCGGCGCTATTAGCTAGATTAAATTCAGGCAAACTTAAGCAGCCTTCAACAATCTGCCATTTTCTATTGACCAGCGCATCGGTAAATATGGCGTAAATTTGATAAAACTTGTATTCAGCCTCTTGGAAATAAGGCTTTATTACAGAAAAATCATCATCCCTTAAAGCCGTCCTGACTTCTTCTGGCATGACATCTAAAGCCTGCATTCTAAACTGGTTTTCATCGATGAGTTTTGCCCTGTCTTTAACAAGGCTTTCCATGATTTCTTTTGGCAATGACAGGAAGGTCTGAGCACCCATGCCAAACTCTTGTTTAAAACTAATAAAGCCTGCTTGCTCAAGCTCTATAAGCCAATTTAAAGCGCTCGGCGAATGAACAAGAACTTCGGCTTCCTGAAAAAATTGACAAAAATGAAGCAATAAAGAATTACCTATCTCGTCCGTTAAGTCAAAGATATTGCCAAAACCGCGATTGAAGCCCCAGTTATAAAGTAATTTCACAGCCTCAGACCCTTTATTTTCAAACAGAATAAGGTATCTTAAAGTTGCATATTTCTTATCTGCCCAAGCTATAGCATCAAGCTCTACAATTTCTCTGAGCTTATCTATGCCCCCATACACCACTACATAGTCGAGCAAATAGAGACTACCATTCTCATTTTTAATATGTAGATTGGCCCCAATTTTTAGTAATTGACCAACTTGCTTGCTTTCCCACCATTTATTAAATTCTTGCTTTGCTTTTGTATAGCTTGCTTTTTCTCTACCTCCAATAAATTTACTCAAATTTCTAATAAGATTATCTGAATTAAAAGCAGTCCCCAACTCAGAAAGGGCTGCTTTTAACTGAGAGTTTGCAATTTCTCGACTATCAATAACCTCAGCTATCTCATATTTATTATGAGCAGCCAACATTGCCGGGCTGTAATAATCTTTTACGTAACTATGTGCAGCTTGACCTGCTTCATCAATTTCACCTATTAAAAAAGGACACCTGCTAGTTATCTTCATCAAAAGCTCTGCATCTTCAGCAATCGCTGCATAATGCAAAATACTTTTAACCTGTGAGCGTCTTCTAACTTTCCTGCTTCTATCAGTTTCATTAAAACGGTTTGACCATTGTGGCTGGCTTTTTGACTGTTGATATCAAAATCAGGCAACTCCACAAGACCGCTAGCTACGTTCCATTTTTGTGCGTCCACTGCTTCAAAGATAAGATTGTAAATATATTGTTGATAATCAGAACCAGAAGGCTCAGGCAGATAAGGCTTTAAGGCGATAAAGTTATCCTTTACAAAAGCTAATTTGCCGCCTTCTAAAGCTTGCATCACTGACTGATGTTGTTTGAATTTGGTTTCTTGAGCTGTTATCCTATCTTTTATTAATGTCACAAGCTGTAATTTGTTAAGAGAAAACAGCTTAGCAGGCTCTACCCCAAATTCTTCA
>JARDZR010000055.1 GCA_029240715.1 Gammaproteobacteria bacterium | reverse complement strand
TAAGCCGGAAGGTCAAATCTGCACCCAAGATGATCCAGAGGGCCGAGAAACAGTATTTGAACACTTGCCTAACTTACGCTCAGGAAGATGGGTGATGGTAGGTCGCTTAGACATCAATACCTCGGGTTTACTGCTGTTTACCACAGACGGTGAGCTGGCCAATTTTTTAATGCACCCGTCCAACCAGGTTGAAAGAGAATATGCGGTTAGGGTATTTGGCCAAGTTAGCCCAGAAATCCTTCAGCGCCTTAAAGCTGGGGTAATCTTAGAAGACGGCATGGCCAAGTTTGATCAAATTATCGATGGCGGTGGAGAAGGAAGCAATCACTGGTATCACGTCATTTTAAAAGAAGGCAAGAACCGCGAGGTAAGAAGGCTCTGGGAATCTCAAGGCACTAAAGTCAGTCGCTTGATTCGAGTTCGTTATGCCAATATTAGTTTGCCAAGAGCCTTGCACTTGGGTCGCTATGAAGAGCTGAGTCTTGAACAGGTCAACAATTTACGCGTGACGGTGGGAATGAGCCCTTATGTGTCACAGCCTCCTAAAATGCGCCATCAGATTGCAAGAAGACGCAATAATATCAGCGTTAACAATGTTGCCAAAAAGCGTGTTACCAGAAAGCCTGCTCGATAATAGATATTTACCAGGATTTGCGCATTTAACTAGAAGGCTTAAATCTTATCGTATGCCACAGTTTTCTGATGGGTGAGATATTTAGTCGATGTGCTAAGACTTTAAAGCCATCTTTTTCAATTGCATCCAAAAGCTTTAACTCCAGGCTTGCATAAAGCAAAATAGGTTTTAAGGTTTTTTGATGCTTGCTTAAATGCTTAAGCGCTTGCTGGTAGGAGTCTCTTGCAAAATTCGCCTGAACTTTCAGATATTGTGGCAGTTCATTTTCTTGAAATTCTTGGAAGGCATCAGCGGGTAAATAAAGATGTTCTCTGTAATAAAAATCTGCAAAGTAATGAATATGTCTGATTGCTTCTAAGCTGATTCCTATGTAATGGGCAAACTTTTCAATTTCATCCTCATTTTTGCCATCCAGTAAAACCTGGCATTTTAAGGCTTCTACTATGCCGCCTGTATGCTGGTAGTGCAAGGCCAGTTCCTGCTGGTTCTGAAAAATTTGAGTCTCTATGCTTAGCAAAGAGGCTTCAACTAAAGCCAAAAAGGCGCTTTTCGATAGCTGATAGGCTTCAAGCTGATTCTGCAGACTTTGACTGATGGGGTGTCTCGCTTGCTTTTCAAACATCCTGCCCACTTCTTCATTCCACCACTGCAGCTTTAATTTAGCGACAGAAGCTTCGCTGTATTGCTCACTTATTTTGCGACATTCACTGGCATAGGCCTGCAAGCTAATGATAACTGAGCGCTTAGGCTCTGTTAGTTTTAATAGGCTGTAATAAAGGCTTGAGCCCTTGGGGGCGGGGTCTTGTTCAGTCATCATGCTTTTACGGTGCAGAGAATATAGTTTACATCAAGGTTTTGCCCAAGCTTATGGGGTTTTCGAAAAGGGTGATAGTCAATTCCAGCAGAAGCTTCGACTTTAAGCCCTTGAACTCTAGCGGCTTGAATCAACTCCGAAGGCCGAATAAATTTTTCGTATTGATGAGTGCCTTTTGGTACTAAGCCTAATATATATTCAGCCCCGACTATGGCCATTAAAAAGGATTTTACATTGCGGTTAAGGGTAGAAAAGAATACATGTCCGCCCGGTTTAACCAGTTTGGAGCAAGCTGCAATAATACTTTCAGGGTTTGGAACGTGCTCTAGCATTTCCATGCAGGTAATGACATCAAATTCACCTGGATGCTGCTCTGCAAAGGTCTCTGCGCTAATGCAGTGGTAATCTACTTTTAATTTTGACTCTAATAAGTGCAATTTGGCGATTTCTAAAGCAGGTCCCGCTAAATCAATGCCGGTAACAGTTGCGCCAGCTTGAGCCATGCTTTCACTTAAAATTCCACCGCCACAACCAATATCTAAAACATTTTGACCGTTTAAAACAGCATGCTGCTGAATAAACTGCATTCTAAGCGGGTTGATTTCATGCAAGGTTTTGAACTCACCTTCCTTGTCCCACCATTTGTAGGCTAGACTGGAAAATTTTTCAATTTCAGCTTGGTCTATGTTGTTCATAAGGGCTGCCGAGAATTATTTAGTTCTCATCATATCCTTTATAAGCTGGCATGTGCAAATGAAAATCGGCCCCAAAGCTGAACTTTTTTCTGAATGCGCTTAAAAATTTAATTTGGGCGCAGAGTGCATTGTTTCATTCGATAAATTCTTGTGAGTTAGGCCTAAAATTGTTCTTTTATTGGGAAGGAGGCTTTCTGGCTTGGTTTTGGCGGTTTTTTGGAGCAACATCAAGCATAAGTTATTGACTAATATGGTATTTTTAATATTCAAAAAAAACACTCAAGAAAGCACCTTGGGGGAAGCTCTTTGCCGTGTTTTGTGATATAATTTTGCCAGGTAAAACAAATTAAAGGTTCAGCATGACTAATCTAGCTAAAGAAGTCACTCAAGTTAATATCGAAGAAGAACTGAAACAGTCCTATTTAGATTACGCAATGAGCGTAATTGTGGGGCGTGCTCTGCCTGATGTAAGGGATGGCTTAAAGCCGGTGCATCGTCGCGTGCTTTTTGCTATGCGTGAATTGGGTAATGACTACAACAAGGCTTATAAAAAGTCTGCTCGTGTAGTCGGGGATGTGATCGGTAAATATCACCCCCATGGTGATACCGCTGTATATGACACCATTGTTAGGATGGCTCAGCCTTTCTCCATGAGATACTTATTGGTAGATGGTCAAGGTAACTTCGGTTCGGTAGATGGAGATTCACCTGCAGCAATGCGTTATACCGAAGTCAGAATGTCGCGTTTTGCACATAGCCTTTTAACTGACTTGGAAAAAGAAACAGTTGATTTTGTTCCAAACTATGATGAATCTGAGTGGGTGCCGGTTGTTCTTCCTACCCGAGTGCCTAACTTATTAGTAAACGGCGCTTCAGGAATTGCAGTGGGTATGGCTACCAATATTCCTCCGCATAACTTGAATGAAGTCATCAATGCTTGCTTGGCTTTAATTGATGAACCTACTTTAGAAATAGACCAGTTAATGGAATATATTCCTGGGCCTGATTTCCCAACAGCGGCAATGATTAACGGTCGGGCCGGCATCGTTTCTGCATATCGGACCGGTCGTGGCAGTGTCATTATGCGCGCTAAAACCCATATTGAAACCGATGAGAGAACGGGTAAAGACAGTATTATTGTGACCGAACTGCCTTATCAGGTTAACAAAGCTCGTTTAATTGAGAAAATTGCCGAGCTGGTTAAAGAAAAGAAAATTGAAGGGATTACCGAACTACGTGATGAGTCTGATAAAGACGGTATGCGCGTGGTCATTGAAGTACGTAAAGGTGAAATGACTGACGTACTGTTAAATAACCTATTTGTGCAAACCCAGATGCAGTCTTCATTTGGTATCAACATGGTCGCCCTGGTTGATGGTCAGCCTAAGCTATTGAACTTAAAAGAAGTCATTCAAGCTTTTATTCGCCATCGCCAGGAAGTTGTTACCCGTCGCACTATTTATGATCTACGTAAAGCTCGCGAACGCGCCCATATTTTGGAAGGTTTAGGGGTGGCGTTAACCAATATTGATGAAATGATTGCCATGATCAAGGCTTCTTCAAGTCCTGTGGAAGCGAAACAGCAGTTAATGTCAAAAAATTGGGCCCCTGGCATAGTAAAAACTATGTTAGAAGGAGCAGGTAGCGAAGCCAGCCGAGTAGAAGGTTTAGCTGAAGGCTATGGCTTGCTTGGCAAAGAATATCGTTTATCCAATGCTCAAGTAGATGCCATTTTAGAGTTGAGACTGCACCGCTTAACCGGGCTTGAGCAAGAGAAAATCATCGAGGAATATCGTAATTTACTGGGTGAAATCAAAATCTTGTTGGATATTCTGGCTGACTTCAATCGTTTAATGCAGGTTATCCGTGAAGAATTGATCGAAATGCGTGAGCAATTTGGTGATGCCCGCCGTACTGAAATTAACGACAATTATCTTGATATGAATATTGAAGACCTGATTGCTGAAGAAGATATGGCTGTCACCTTATCTCAAGAAGGTTATATCAAAGCACAGCCGGTTAGTGCTTATCAGGCTCAGCACCGCGGTGGTCGAGGCAAAGCGGCTACTTCTTTAAAAGAAGAAGATATTATCGAAAAACTCGTTGTTGCAAGCACTCATGCCACCATGCTTTGCTTCTCAAACTTTGGTAAAGTGTATTGGAAAAAGGTTTATGAATTCCCACAAGCAAGCAGAGCTTCTCGCGGCAGACCTATTAATAATCTATTGCCTCTAGAAGAAGGTGAGTCTATCACCGCCATGTTGCCAGTACGTCAATATGATGCAGATCACTTTGTATTTATGGCAACTTCTGCTGGGGTTGTGAAAAAGACCTCATTAGAAGCTTTCTCAAGGCCTCGTACCGGCGGTATTATTGCTCTGGAACTGGATGAAGGCGATAAATTAATTGCAGCCGCTTTAACAGACGGCAAACAAGAAGTCATGCTGTTCAGTGATGCGGGCAAAGCCGTTCGCTTTAATGAAACCAATGTAAGGTCAATGGGCCGTACCGCAAGAGGTGTTCGTGGTATGAAGATGCAGCCTAAGCAAAAAGTGATTTCCTTGTTAATTGTGCCTAATAACGAAGGGCAAATTTTAACAGCAACTGAACGCGGTTATGGCAAACGTACTGTGGTTTCTGAATACCGTACGGTCAACCGTGGTGCCCAAGGTGTGGTTTCCATTCAAACAACCCCAAGAAATGGCAAAGTAGTCAGCGCCATTTGGGTGGAAGACAGTAAACAGGTCATGCTAATCACCAATGGCGGAGTGTTAGTAAGAACTCGTGCTTCTGAAATTTCATTGGTAGGTCGTAATACCCAAGGGGTAAGACTAATCAATCTGGGTAACGGTGAATCTTTAGTTGCCGTTCAACCGGTTGATGAGTTTGAAGGCAATGAAGAGTTCATCGAGTCTGAAATCGATAATGCCGCTACCGAAGAGACAGTTAGTGAGTGAAAACTTATAATTTTTGTTCAGGCCCGGCTATATTGCCTGATGAGGTCTTGCAAGAGGCCTCTCAGGCTTTAATTAACTGGCAGAATACCGGCACTTCAATTCTAGGGATCAGTCATCGCAGCGAAGAATTTCAGTCTATTGCCAGCCAAGCAGAACAAGATTTAAGAACTTTATTAAATATTCCAGAGCAATATCACGTTTTATTTTTAAGTGGCGGAGCCAGTGCTCAGTTTGCTATGGTGCCAATGAATCTGTTGGGCCATAAAAAGACGGCTGATTATGTTAATACCGGATATTGGTCAAAAATGGCCATTGCAGAGGCCAAGCAGTATTGTGAAGTTCGAGTGATTGCAGAAGGCACCGAAGCGGCCCTTGCCAAAACTTGGAACTTTCATAAAGATGCAGCTTATGTCCACTGTGTGCCCAATGAGACGGTTGAAGGCATTGCGATTCACCAGGTGCCAGATTGTCATGAAGTTCCCATCGTTGCTGATATGTCCTCTTGTCTATTATCTGCCCCGATTGATGTCAACAAATTTGGTTTAATCTATGCGGGTTTCCATAAAAACATAGGGCCCGCTGGCATGACGGTGGTCATGGTTAAAAAAGAGTTAATTCAAGAAGTCTTGGCCAATACACCCAGCTTGTATCGCTATGCTTTACAGGCAGAATCTCGTTGTTTAATCAATACTCCTCCTGTTTTTGCTTGGTATACTGCAGGCTTAGTCTTTAAATACTTGCTACAAAAAGGCGGCTTAGAAGAAATGCATAAACTTAACGCCCAAAAAGCACAGTTGCTGTATCAGGCCATCGACCAAAGTCATTTATATCAAAACAATGTGCCTCAAGCCTGTCGTTCCATCAGTAATATTAGTTTTCAGATTAAACAACCGCTTGAAGCGCTTTTTCTTGAACAAGCTAAGGCCAAAGGCTTGCTTAATTTAAAAGGCCATCGCAGTATAGGCGGATTAAGAGCAAGCTTGTATAATGCCATGCCTATAGAAGGCGTAAAGACTTTAATTCATTTTATGAGAGAGTTTGAAAATCAACATGCTTAAAAAGCTTATTACAATAGATGGTCCTAGCGGGGTAGGAAAAGGTACGGCCAGCCGATTTGTTGCCAAAGCTTTGGACTGGGATTGGTTGGATAGCGGGGCTTTATATCGGCTAACAGCCTATGATGCTCAGACCAAAAATTTAAGCTTAGATAATCCTGTTATATTAGCCAGGGTAGCCTCTCAGCTAGATGCGGTATTTTTAGAAAACCAACAAGGCCAGCCTGATATTTTATTAAATGGCAAACTGGTTAGCGATTTGATTAGAACAGAGCAATGCGGCAATGCAGCCTCTAAAATAGCCGCTTTCCCAGAAGTTCGCGCGGCCTTATTGGAAAGACAAAGAGCTTTTTATACTGAAAAGGGTCTGGTTGCAGACGGGCGGGATATGGGCACGATTGTATTCCCAGAAGCCCCTTTGAAGGTCTTTTTGACAGCCAATGCCAAGGTGAGGGCTGAAAGACGCTGGAAACAGTTGCAGGCGCAAGGCCTTGATGTTAACATAACCGACCTCTTACATGAGATAGAAGCTAGGGATTTGCGAGATCAAACGCGTGCGGTTGCACCGTTAAAACCCGCTCCTGATGCTTTGGTTATTGATACTTCTTATATGAATATTCAAGAAGTAGAAGCCGCTATTTTAGTAGGAGCTCATGCAATTTTTGCATGATTAGGGCCATGAATTTTCATGGGTATGTTTAACTAACAAACAGTGTGATAAACACTGGGAATCAATTACATGTCAGCAATTAAAGAAAGTTTCGCGCAGTTATTCGAAGAAAGCCTCAAAAAGATAGAAATGGAACCCGGTACTATTGTTAAAGGCAAGGTACTGAAAGTTGAAAACGGTTTCGTATTGGTCGATGCAGGATTGAAGTCTGAAGCAGTGATCCCTGCAGAACAGTTTAGAAATGAAAAGGGTGAAATCCACGTAGCAGCAGGAGACATCATTGATGTGGCTCTTGATACAGTCGAAGACAGCTACGGTGAAACCCGTTTATCTCGTGAAAAAGCTAAAAGAGCTGAAGTTTGGAAAAAACTTGAAGCTGCTCATGAAGCTAACGAAGTGGTTACCGGTATTATTACTGGCAAAGTGAAAGGCGGCTTTACCGTTGAATTAGAAGGTGTTCGTGCGTTCTTGCCAGGTTCCTTGGTAGATGTAAGACCATTAAGAGACACTTCTTTCCTTGAAAATAAACCGCTTGAATTCAAATTGATCAAAATCGATGCTAAACGCAACAACGTTGTGGTTTCTCGTCGTGCA
>JARDZR010000007.1 GCA_029240715.1 Gammaproteobacteria bacterium | reverse complement strand
GATCATTCGTTTACTCATGTAAAAACAGAGTGAAGCAAAAGAGTGCGCTTTTAATGAGTTCGAGCTAAAATAGCTTTATCTAATTTCTTCTTTCAATTGAGACTTATTATGCAAACCTTGAGCTTAAATTTTGATGGAGTGGAACCTTTACCGCTGCATGAGTTTACCCGTAAAGCCTATTTAGATTACTCCATGTACGTCATTTTAGACCGGGCACTTCCCAATCTTGCAGATGGTTTAAAGCCAGTGCAAAGAAGAATTGTTTATGCAATGAGTGAGCTGGGATTAAAAAATACGGCTAAGTATAAAAAGTCAGCTCGTACCGTGGGTGACGTATTAGGTAAGTATCATCCTCATGGCGATACCGCTTGTTATGAAGCAATGGTATTAATGGCCCAATCATTTTCCTATCGCTATCCATTAGTAGACGGTCAGGGTAACTGGGGATCTTCTGATGATCCTAAATCTTTTGCAGCCATGCGTTATACCGAATCAAGACTGTCTAAATATGCTGATATTCTTTTATCAGAACTAGAGCAGGGCACAGTAAAATGGGTGCCTAACTTTGATGGAACTTTGGATGAACCTGCTTTATTGCCAGCACAAGTCCCCAATGTATTGTTAAATGGTGCAACAGGGATTGCTGTCGGTATGGCCACTGACATTCCGCCTCATAACTTAAAAGAAGTTGTGAGTGCTTGTTTACATTTATTAAAACATCCACATGCCACCATTGAAACTTTATGTGGAATAGTCAATGGGCCTGATTACCCAACCGAAGCTGAAATTATTACGCCGCAGTCCGATATTATTAAAATGTATAAAACCGGTAACGGCTCGATTAAGATGCGAGCGGTTTATCATGTTGAAGAAGATGAAATTGTCATTACCGCGCTGCCTCATCAAGCCTCGGGTGCAAAAATCTTAGAGCAAATCGCTGAACAAATGCAGGCTAAAAAATTGCCCATGGTGAGTGATTTGCGGGATGAGTCAGATCATGATTGTCCGACTCGACTGATTATTACACCTCGTTCAAACCGGGTGGATATCGAAGGTTTAATGGCGCATTTATTTGCCACTACCGATTTAGAGCGAAACTATCGGGTCAATATGAATATGATTGGCCTGGACGGTAAGCCTCAGGTTAAAAACCTCGCGCAGATTTTAAATGAATGGCTGCAGTTTAGGACTGAGACCGTTCGTAAGCGCTTGCAGTTTAGACTCGATAAGGTTTTAGCGCGTCTGCATATTTTAGAAGGGCTTTTAAAAGCTTATTTGAACTTGGATGAAGTAATTCATATTATCCGCACTCATGATGAACCTAAATCCGAATTAATGAAGAAGTTTAAGCTTTCTGAGCTTCAAACCGATGCTATCTTGGAATTGAAATTAAGGCATTTAGCAAAACTTGAAGAAGGCAAAATTAAAGCTGAAAAGAAAGAACTTGCCGGAGAGCGAGATTCTCTAGAGGCCATATTAGGTTCCGAATCTTTGTTAAAAAACAAAGTAGGAGAGGAATTAAAAACCATTCGAGATGAGTTTGGGGATGAGCGTCGTTCTTCTATAGTTGAAAGAGCTGCTGCAGTCGCTATGAAAGAAGAAGAGATGATGCCAACTGAGAGCGTGACGGTAGTCCTTTCCAAGTTAGGTTGGGTAAGATGTGCTAAAGGTCATGATATCAAAGGCTCTGAGCTGCAATATAAAGCGGGTGATGAATTTTTGGCAGAGGCTGAAGGTAAAAGCAATCAGCAGGTCGTGTTTTTAGATTCAACGGGCAGAAGCTATTCTATGCTTGCGCATAAGCTACCATCAGCTCGTGGACAAGGGGAGCCTTTAACCGGGCATTTTACTCCTGATCCAAACAGTATTTTTGAAGCATTGGTTATTGGGGATATGGAGCAAAACTATGTTTGCGGATCAGATGCAGGCTATGGCTTTGTTACTTCTTTAAGTGAAATGGTCAGTAAAAATAAAGCGGGTAAAAACTTAATTAGCCTGCCTGAAAATGCTAAGGTCTTGCCACCTCTGAAAACCAGCATTACGCCGGATGAATGGTTAGTATTGATTACCAATGAAGGCAGATTATTGACCTATCCTATTACCGAGCTGCCCAAGCTTGCTAAAGGAAAAGGCAATAAAATGATCGGCATTCCAGGAGATCAAGCTAAAGCTCGTTCTGACTTTGTTTGCCAATGGGCTATTCTTGCTCCTGGCCAGGAATTAATGATCCATGCTGGTAAGAAATATTTGCGCCTCAACCAACAGGCCCTTGCTGAATATAAAGGGGAAAGAGGTCGACGGGGCGGTATGTTGCCGCAAGGCTATCGAAATGTTAGCGCAGTGGAATTGGTCATTCCTTAACGGTTATTTAGTTTTGCCATAAGCCGCTGCGGCCATTATAAGCAGTCCAATTAAGCCTGCTAAGCCAATATAAAGTATTGGCAGCAGGTTTAAGGTTTTTGGAAATAGTCCTAAGCTGAAAACACAAAGTGTAGCCAGACCCATATTCAAAAAGCTCATCATGGCTGAAGCGTTAGCTTTATCTTGAGCTTCATTTAGCACTAATATCGAGGCCTGAATATACATTAGACAGTTTCCGATTAATAAAATGCCCATGCTAATAAATAAGCTGCCTGGCTTTGGATCGGCAATTAAAGCCAATAGCATGATAACAGAGCCTGCGGCGTTAACCCCTAGGCCTAGGCTCATGCTTTTTAAAGTAGCAAGACGCTTTGAAAGCACAGCAGATAACTGCGAGCCTATCAGAATTCCTAAAGAGGGCAGTAAGCTCCATAGGCCAAAAATACCGGGTTGCATATGCATCAAATTGATGCTGATAAAAGGAGCTTCTGCCGAAAAGGTATACATGTAGGCAGTACATAGGCCCATGACTAAGGCGCCCAGTAGCAGAGAGGGTTTTTTAATTTGAGCGATATAAGACCCGACTATATTTTTAACTTGCAAGGCCTTGTGGTCAAGGCTTTCCGGGATGCTGGGTAAACGACTGCTTAAATAGGTTACCAGTACAGCGTATGCCGCTAAAAAATAAAAACAGCTCTGCCAATTGAAACGTTCTACTAAAAAGCCTCCAATGCTAATACTGATTCCAGGCGCTATCGCAAAACCTGTCATTAAAATCGATAGTTTCTTTTTAGCTTCAACTTGCTCATAGCAGCTGCTGACAATGGTAAAGCTCATCGTCAATCCTACACTGGCGCCTAAGGCCATAAGCAATCTGCCTATCGCTAAGTAGATAAATTGCTGCAAGGGTTCTGCAATGAGGCAAAAAACAATTCCAATAAAGCATAAAATAATGCCGGCATAAATGGCCTTTTTATAGCCATAGCTTTTAGCCAAGGGCCCATAAAGCAGCTGTCCCACTGCATAGCCAATTAAATATAAGCTAATTGTGAGCTGAGCTAAGCTTGGGCTAATAGCAAAATAATCAGCAATGCTAGGCAGGGCCGGAGTAAACAATACAGCATTAACAGCGCTAAAGGTAACCAGAAGGAATAAGCTTAACATCGAAGGTTTTGCACTGTTCATGATTAGGCCTTATTTATTCACTCAACCATTCGCGTTTTAAAGCCCGTTTACGCTGTTGTCTGCTAAGCGCTAGATCAATTAATTTACTTAATAAATCTTGGTAGGAAATGCCTGATGCTTGCCAGAGTTTTGGATACATGCTGATCGTCGTAAAACCAGGAATGGTATTGACCTCATTGAAAATAAATTCACCTGAATCTTTATCCAGAAACAAATCTACTCTCGCCATGCCTTCGCCTTCCAGGGCTTTGAAAATGGTTTTTGCCATATTTTGCGCGACAGCAACCTGCTCTGGAGTCAATTTGGCAGGAATGGCTAGGCCGGCGCCATCCGGATCTAAATATTTGGCTTCATAAGAATAAAATTCATGATGCGGAATAATTTCTCCTGCAATGGAAACCAGCGGGTCGAGCCCGTATTCAGGGTTCTCTAATACAGACAGTTCAATTTCTCTGGCATTAACAGCTTTTTCCACCAAAACCTTGCTGTCATACAAAAGGGCATTCTCGATTGCGGACTTAAGCTCAGCAGTGGACTTTGCTTTACTGATGCCAACACTTGAGCCGGCATTAGCGGGTTTAACAAAGACTGGATAATGAAATTGTTTTTCGATTTCTTTACTTAGTAGCTCGGCTTTTTGCTGCCATTCTCCAGCGCTAAATGAAATATAAGGCGCAATAGCAATGCCTGTTGCGGCTACTAATCTTTTTGCAACATCTTTGTCCATGCCAATCGCTGATCCCAATAGACCACAGCCTACATAAGCAATATCAGCAAGTTCCATCAAGCCTTGCACCGTTCCATCTTCTCCCATGGTGCCATGTAGTACTGGGAAAACCACATCGAATTTTTCTGCTGTCTTGCTTTGTGGATGCGGAGCAATGTCAACTTGGGTGGAGGCATGAGGGAGTTGCAGTGCCTTGGCATCCGCTGAAAACTCTAAATGTTTAATATCCCCTAAAAGCCAGTGTCCCTGTTTATCAATCCCTATTGGGATAACCTCAAAGCGATGAGGATCAAGGTTGTTGATGACTGATTTTGCTGATTGTTGGGAAACCTCGTGTTCTCCGCTGCGACCTCCATATAGCACAGCGACTCGAATTTTTTTATTATCTGCCATGAGTTGTTCCTATCTGATATTTACTGCATAAGTATAGACATTTGCAAGGCTATTCCTAGTGGCTGTAAGATATTTTTCTCGTATCCAGCAGTAAATTGCGGTATTATGTCGGTGTTTTAATTTTTAAATTAGACGTGACAAATAAGATTAAACTCTAATTTGTATGCACAGAGTGCGCTAACAAGCTGATGTAGATAGCTTTATGATTATCCGGGGAAACGAGCGCGATCTTTGCAAGTCTTTTAAAAAGCAAAGCATCACGCCATTGTCACAAGACAATGATTTCGTTTAATTTTTCGGAGTAAAAATGAGTACACTATTACCTAAATTTGCCGCACTTGGCTTATCAGAATCCACCTTATTGGCCTTACAGAAAAAAGGCTTTGAGGAACCCTCACCCATTCAGGCCCAAGTTATCCCAACCTTATTACATGAACAATTAGACATTATAGGTCAGGCCCAAACCGGGACTGGAAAAACCGCTGCATTTGGTTTGCCTTTGATTGAAAAACTACAAGCCAAAGGAGAAGTGCAGGCTTTAATTCTGGCGCCTACTCGTGAGCTAGCAATTCAAGTATCTGAAGAGCTGCATTCTTTTGTTGGCAATAAAGGACTGCAAGTCGTGCCGATTTATGGCGGACAGTCTATGGTTGAACAACTTCGTCGATTGAAAAAAGGTGTGGACATCGTAGTGGGCACTCCCGGTCGAGTCATGGACCATATCGAACGTAAAAGTTTAAAGCTGGATAAAGTTCAATACGTGGTTTTAGATGAAGCTGACGAAATGCTTAATATGGGTTTTTTGGAAGATGTAGAAAGCATTTTATCCAAGATTAGTCATAAAAAGCGGATGCTTTTATTTTCAGCAACCATGCCTGGTCCTTTGATGAAAATTGCTGATAAGTATATGGGCGAGAAAAAAGTAGTCGCAGTGAAAGCCAATCAGCTCACTACTCAATTGACCCATCAGATTTATTTTGAAGTGCGCGAAGCCGATAAATTAGAAGCTTTATGCCGAATTATCGATATCGAAGACAGTTTCTACGGGGTGATATTTTGCCGTACCAAAGTGGACGTGGATACCGTCACTCATGCTCTATTGGACCGCGGTTATGCGGCTGATGGTTTGCACGGTGATATTAGTCAGGACATGCGGGAAAAGATTTTAAATAAATTCCGTAAACAGAATATTAATATATTGGTAGCAACCGATGTGGCTGCTCGTGGTATTGATATTCAAAACTTAAGCCATGTCATTAACTACGCTTTACCACAAAATCCTGAAAGCTATGTGCATAGAATCGGCCGAACTGGACGGGCAGGCAAACAAGGTACTGCCATTACTTTTATTACTCCAAATGAGTACCGCAAATTAAGCTTTATTCAAAAGATCACCAAAACTGAAATCAAAAAGCAGAAGTTGCCTGGAGTTCAGCAGATTATTGATAAGAAGTGGGCCAAAATTCAGCAAAATATCGAACAGGCTTTGCAGAATGAACCCGGCACAGATTATCAAAATCTGGCAGGCAGTTTACTTAAAGAGCATTCAGCTACTCAGGTCTTAGCGGCAGTCTTGAAATTCGCTTTCCAGGGTGAGTTAGATGAAAAAAGCTATCGCAATATTCAAGAAACTCGCGAAACTCGTGAAGCTAAAGAAGGCTCAGTTGACAGCAAGGGAACCGCTAAATTGTTTGTTGGACAAGGCAAGGCCCAGGGCCTGACTCCTTCAAGGTTGGTTGAGCTTATTAAAAAAGTGGCCAAAACCAAAGAACATAAAATTCAAAATATTGAAATTATGGATAAATGTTCCTTTATTACCGTGCCATTTAGCGAAGCTGAATTTATTTTAAGAGCGTTTAAAAGAATTAGCGGCGGTAAAAAATCTATGATTGAGAAGGCTAAAGCCTAATATCTCTGTCATCCTGGGTTTTATTCTTAAGCAGAATAACCCAGCTTAAAAACTAACTTCCCGCTTGCGCGGGAATATCATAGCCCCAACAGATTGCTGCTTGGGGCTATTTTATTTTTTTGGTCAAAATAGCGTCTTTTTGATTAGGACTGTGTTCAACATCCACTTCAACGCCTAAGGAGTGTAGGGCATTTAAAATGTCCACGATGGGGGACTCCGCATCATTACCCATTCCTTCTTCACTTGCTGTCAGCTTAAGCACTTCATCTTCAAGCATGGTGCTAAGTTTGCTAATTTTAGCTTGTGTGTCTAAGTTGGAATCTTCCAAGATATTTTTAATCATTTGGCCCATGATAGCCCCTTATTATGAATTTCTGATTATAATATTAGCACAGTTTATTAAGGGCAATTGAGGAAGCAATGGACTTAAAGAATAAAACAGCTTTGATTACAGGAGCTTCAAGCGGCATCGGACAGGCAACAGCAAGGTCGCTGGCAAAATTAGGCGCTTCCTTAATTCTTTGCGCAAGGCGTTTGGAGCGTTTAAAGGACTTGGCTGCTGAACTGCAAATGCAATATCACACGGCGGTTCATATTGTTCAGCTGGATGTCAGCCAGGCCCAGTCTGTTACATTGGCGATATCGGGGTTGCCACAACAATTTAGCAATATTGATATTTTAATTAATAATGCGGGCTTGGCAGCAGGCTTGGATAGCATGGTTGATGCCAGTCTTGATGACTGGGAAAGTATGATCGATACCAATGTCAAAGGTTTGCTTTATGTGAGCAAAGCGGTTTTGCCTATTATGCTGGCCCGTAAAACCGGGCATATCGTCAATATCGGCTCTTTGGCCGCACATCAAGTTTATGCAAAGGGGTCGGTTTATTGCGCCACTAAACACGCTGTGAAAGCAATTAGTCGCGCTTTAAAATTAGAGTGCCAAGCAAGTTCAGTCCGAGTCACTGAAGTGGATCCTGGCATGGTAGAAACTGAATTTAGCATGATAAGGTTTAAGGGCGATCAAGAAAGGGCCAAAAAGCTTTATGAAAATATGCAAGCTTTGAGCGCTCAAGACGTGGCAGATGCTATTTCCTATGCCCTGACAAGACCTCAGCATGTCAATATTGCAGAAATAACGCTCACTGCAACAGACCAGCAAATGCAGCTTGTTTAGCAGACAATTTAATGAAAGAACCGCACAGGAACAGACAACAAATAGCCTTTGTTGCGAATAGATTTAATTAAATTGTGATGGGTGCGGTCTTTGAGTTTATTTCTTAATCTTGAAATCTGTACGTCAATAGCACGGCTTTCCGGGTCATCGATATCAATTTTTAACACAGAGGCGATTTTCTCTCGGCTTAAAATTTCCTGCTCAAAGGCTAAAAACAGTTCAAGCAAAAGACATTCGTTTTTGGTTAGGAAAATATGTTTGCCGTTTTGGTGTTTAAGGCAGGCTTCTTCAGGAATATATGACCACTGGGCAAAACTGGCTTTATGATAATTTTCATTATGGGAAGGCAAGTCTTCCATTGTTTCAATAAAAGACTGGTTGCTTGAGTTTGCAACAGGCTGAGTCTTTCTTCGTCTTAAAATGGCCTGAATTCTGGATAGCAAGACATGCGGGCTAAAAGGCTTTTCAACATAGTCATCAGCTCCAGCCTCAAATCCTAATACGACGTTCATTTCTCCTTGAACAGCGGTAAGCATAATAATCGGAGTATCAAGCTTTTCCCGGATTTTTTTGCATACATCCAGCCCATACATATCAGGCAGCATTAAATCCAGAATAATTAAATCAGGCTGAGTCGTCTCTAAAATATTGAGTAATTCCAGGCCGCTGGCTGCTTCAATCACTTCAAAGTGATATCGGGTCAAAAAAATCTTAACCAGTTGACGAATGCCGGGCTCGTCATCAGTAATAATGATTTTCTCTTTAGCCATGCTCACAACCCGTTAATTTATTAAATAATGATAGAGAAAAAACTGCATTGCAGCAATAATAAGCGGCAACTTTCTGAATGAGCCTAGGATATGTTAAGAAGCTTTGCAGTTTGCTTAATAGGTTTATGCTGCAGTTTAAATTTATGGGCACAGCCCATTGTCTATCAATTGCCAGAAGTGGATGCCAATGCTAAGCCACCGTTTTCATATCAGCAGTCAAACTCAGTAGGAAACCAAATTATAATCTCTGCTTCGCAAATAAGAAGGGCGGGCATTACTCATTTAGGCCAGCTTCTTAATAATATTGGCGGAGTTCAATATATTGCAGGCCCGGGCTTAGAGCCACAAATTTTAATTCATTCAGAACCCGCTTTGATTATGGTGGATGGCCAGGCTTTAACTAACTTTTCCATGAGCGCTCCCGATATAGGCCTTATACCTTTGTCCGAAATTAAAGAAATTGTCATTACTCCGGGAGTGGCAGGAGCTGAATATGGCAATCAGAGCTTAGGAGGAGTGATTGAGATCTTAACTCAGCCGGCCTCTCAGCCTGAAAAGCAAATCAGTTTAATAGAGGGCTTGCCCTTTATGCTCCAAGAAAGCTTAGGGTTGGCAGGACCTTTGTCTCAATCAAATTCATATAGAATCAATGCGCAAAATGAATATGATCAGGGCTATCGTCAAAGCAGCCAACAAAACAGCAGTCAATTAAATTTTAAACTACAGCATGATAATCAAAACGGCTATATTCATTTAAGCTTATACGGCTTACATCAAAATATTCACTATCCAGGCTATTTGACTAATGTCCAAGCAGCTCAAGATCCGACCCAGTCTATCTCTTCTCAAGAACAGGGGAATGAACAAAGCAATACCGGACTTCTTGGCCTGGCTTGGCTTAAATATTTAAATAATGGCTGGCAACTTAAAAACCAGCTAAGTTATCGCCAGCAAGCCGCAGAGTCCAATTTAGACGGCTTATTTGATCAGGACTATCAAACAGTTGCCATTAACCCCGAATTGGATGGAAGCTTTCACAGTGTGCAAACTAAGACCGGCATGAGTTTTAGCAATGAAACCTATAACTTTACCAGTCCTACTTTATATTCCAATATCAATGATGCCAGCCAGCAACAATATAGCGGCTATGGCAGTTTGAGTGTTCCTTTGGCGAAAACAGTCAACTTGACGACAAGTGGAAGATGGGTGGGGATTGATACCCATGCTCAATTTTTCAATGATGATGCTTATCAGTTTAATCCGCCCAGCAGTCAAAGCCAGAATATCGGATTAATCAGTTTAAGTTTAAACAAGCAATTTACTGATTCAACACAGGCTTATATTCGCCGAGCGATGGGCTATCAGCTGCCCTTTATTGATCAATCCAGCTATACAGCCAATCCTAATACTGGTTTTGGCTTAAAAGCCACGACTTCAACTGCTTATGAAACCGGAATCCATTGGCATAATAAAATATGGCAAACCAATGCTGAGCTTTTTTTAATTAATCTAAACAACGAAATCGGCTTTTTTACACCCGCTAACGGCATTGCTGCTAACTATAATTTAGCACCAACCAGACGAGAAGGGATGACGCTTGATGCCCAATATGAGCCGACCTTAAAATGGACATTGCGAGTAGGCGGCACATTGATGAATAACCGGTTTAGACAGGGGGCGTACGCGGGCAATGAAATTCCAGGAGCAGCAGAAATTCTGGGGAATTTCAGTGCAAGGTATCAGATGAATTCAGTGTGGTCAATTTATGGAGAGTCTCAATATACCGGCGCTCAGTATGCTGAAGGGGACAATGCTAATATAGCAGCAAGTGTTCCAAGTTATTGGCTTTTTAACCTGGCGTTAAATGCTGAGTATTCAGCATGGGATTTTAGCTTTAGAATCGATAACTTAACGGACACTCAGTACAATCTAGCCAGTATTTATGATGAGTTTATCACAAGCTTACCTAACAACAATATTGCTTATTACCCTGCGCCTGGAAGGACCGCTATGATGCAAGTTACCTACAGGTTGGATTAATATGAAATCTTGGCTAATGGCTATTTCTTTGCATCTTGCTGTATTAGGCTTTTTAATCGGTTTGCCACAGTTTGCTAAAATGGAAAGCCTGCCAAAAAAGACAGGCGGAATATCGGTGTTTTTAGTCAGCGCTACAGGACAAGCCCTCAATCAGTCTGCCCGCAATTTTGCTGCTGAAGCTCACTCAGTGAATAGCGGGGTCAAGCTTGACGGCAATAACAAAACAATTGGAGTCCATCAAACAACTTCACAGCAGATAGCCCCACAAAACATACAGATTTTGCTCGATGCCTTAGACCGTGATATTCAAGCGCACTTAGTTTATCCTGATTTGGCACAAAGCACTATTCAGCAAGGCTCTACCCAGTTGGCCTTTGATTTGCAGCCCAATGGGCAAATTAGCGATATAGAGCTTGTTAAAAGCAGCGGTGCGGAGGATTTAGACCAGGCAGCCATAAACGCTGTTCAGAAAAGCAGTCCAATTGCTATGCCCATTCATTTGAATCAAAGCATTCATTTGTCGCTTCCGGTCAATTTTAGTTTAGAATAGCTATAAGCTAGATTGCCACTTAGGGCAACGACAATGAGGCGCAGCAATGGCTAAACTAAAAATTGGAGTTTTTATAGGACGGTTTCAACCCTTTCATGAAGGCCACCTGCATATTATTCAAAAAGCCTTAGAGTCATGTGATCAGCTTATTTTAATAGTCGGTTCCATTAAACGCGCCAGAACTGTTAAAAATCCCTGGGATTTTCAACAGCGAAAAAGCTTAATTGAGGCCAATCTTAAGGCAATAGGCCAGGAGTTTGTCGACAGAGTCAGCATCTTAGGCGTAGAAGACCAAATGTATAATGAGAACGTTTGGAACCAGTCTGTCGAATCTCTTGTACTTGAAAATGCTCCTGCCCATGCTTCCATTATTTTAATAGGGCATGATAAAGATGAGACTACTTATTATCTAAAGGCTTTTCCTAGCTGGGACAGAATGGAGTTGCCCAATTTCAATAAGCTTAACGCTACGCTAATGCGGGCCGAGTATTTTGCCGGTAAAGCTGTTGCTGAAATAATTGGATTAACAGCGCAAAGCAGACAGTTTTTAACTGAATTTAAAAGCAGCCAGGCCTTTTTAGATTTGCAGTCAGAATATCGCTATCTCAAGGCTTATAAAGCTTCTTGGGCCAAAGCGCCTTTTCCGCCTATTCACGTCACAACCGACTCTGTGGTGATTTGCAATCAACATATTTTATTGGTGAAAAGAGGCGGTTACCCAGGGCATGGTTTGTGGGCATTGCCCGGTGGGTTTTTAGAGCCGAAAGAGTGGGTTAAACAGGGGCTCATTCGAGAACTTGAAGAAGAAACTTCCATTGAATTAAGCTCAGAGCAACTTAAGCAGTTCCTTTCTAAAATTCAAGTGTTTGATAACCCAGCTCGCGCTCAAATCGGCAGGGTAATTACCCATGCGGGTTTATTTCAAATTGCAGCTGAGAGCTTGCCTGCTATAACAGCCAATGATGATGCAGCAGCAGTTAAATGGTTTTCTTTAAATGAATTCTGGAACATGTCAGACCAAATGCACGATGATCATTACTATATCGTTAAGCATTTCTTAAGTTAGAGGCAAGGGCAATGTCCAAAGCCTGTTTAAGCCAGGGGGTATATTTCTCTGGACTTAGCAGCAACTCTTTTTGAAGAGTTTGAATAGAAATCCATTGCAGCTCAGCAATTTCATCTTGGTTAAATCCTGAAATATTGCCGTGGTAATAACCAATGAATACGTGGTCAAATTCATGTTCAATCAAACCATTGCTAAGCTCGGCTCGATAAATAAAATGCCCGACTTCTGTTAGCTCGGTTTTAATTCCCAGTTCTTCAAATAAGCGGCGATTGGCGGCCTCTAAAGTGTTTTCATGCTCTCTTGGATGGCTACAGCAGGTATTGGTCCAAAGTCCGCCGCAATGGTACTTTTGAAGATGGCGTTGCTGCATCAATATCTTGTCTTTATGAAACAAAAAAACAGAAAAAGCCCGATGCAATAAACCAAGTTGATGGGCTTTAAGTTTTTCCTCTAGGCCGATTATTTGATCTTGCTCATTGACTAAAATAACGTGTTCCATGAGTAATTTCTCGTTGTCATCCAGCAAAGGTTAAAGTTCAGTCTTTTTGCTTTAAAGCCGGGGCTATGGCCCTCGCCAAGGCCCCGCAATGATGCTTTCAGTGGCAAGCAAGTTGCTAAGATTGCCGTTACTTGCTGCTGCGTTCAGCTTTGCGACGATCGGTCTCTTTTAAAAATCTCTTGCGAATGCGAAGAAACTTAGGAGTCACCTCTACCAATTCATCATCGTTAATAAACTCCAAGGCCTGTTCCAAGGTATGCTTGATAGGCGGAGTTAAGACAATGTTTTCATCGGTTCCAGCTGCCCGAATATTGGTAAGCTGTTTGCCTTTGATAACGTTGACTACCATGTCGTCATCTCTGGAGTTTAAGCCGACTACCATACCTTCATAAACTTCGGTGCCGTGTTCAATCATCATTTGACCGCGTTCTTGCAAGTTAAACAAGGCATAACCTAGCGCCTTACCGTCTTGATTAGAGATCAATACGCCTCTTTGCCGTTCAGATGCGACGTTCTTTTTGCAAGGGCCATAGTGGTCAAACACATGGTTTAAAATGCCGGTGCCTGAAGTGGAGCTTAAAAATTCGGTATGAAAGCCGATTAAGCCTCGAGTAGGTACGATATATTCTAAGCGAACTCGACCTTTACCATCAGGTACCATATTTTTAAGATCACCTTGGCGCATTCCCATTTTTTCCATAATAGCGCCTTGATGCTGGTCTTCTATGTCGATGGTAACAAACTCAAAGGGTTCATTCATTTCGCCATCGACTTCTTTCATAATGACTTCTGGGCGGGATACAGCAAGCTCATAGCCTTCACGACGCATGTTTTCAATTAAAATAGCTAAATGTAATTCGCCGCGACCGGATACCTGGAATTTATCAGGGTCGCCGGTTTCTTTCACTCTTAAAGCCACGTTGTGGATCAGCTCTTTAAACAAGCGGTCTCTTAAATGTCTTGAGGTAATGTATTTACCATCACGGCCAGCAAAAGGAGAGTTGTTGACTTGGAAAGTCATGGTAACGGTCGGCTCATCAACGCTTAATGGCGCTAAAGCTTCAACATTATTTGGATCGCATACGGTATCTGAAACATTAAGGCCTTCAATACCCGTGATACAAACGATATCGCCTGCAGTGGCGCTGGGTACTTCAAGTCTCTTTAGACCCATATGACCTAAAACCTGTAAAATACGGCCTTGGCGAGTTTTGCCTTCTCTGTTAATGACGGTAACAGGCATGTTGGTTTTAGCCGTACCGCGAGCAATTCTACCAATCCCAATAGTTCCCACATAACTTGAATAATCCAGCATGGTAATTTGCATTTGGAAAGGACCATTCACATCCACAGCCGGAGGAGTCACTTTATCAATAATGGTTTGGAACAAGGGGTCCATATTTTCTGAAGGCTTGCTCAAATCAGTGGTGGCATAGCCCATTAATGCGGAGGCATAAACTATAGGGAAATCCAATTGTTCATCAGTTGCGCCCAAACGATCAAATAAATCAAATACTTGGTCAACAACCCAGTCAGGACGAGCGCCGGGGCGGTCGACTTTGTTAACGACTAAAATAGGTTTTAGGCCTTGAGCAAAAGCTTTTTGGGTAACAAATCGTGTTTGTGGCATAGGGCCATCAACTGCATCCACTAATAGCAGAACAGAGTCTACCATCGATAGTACGCGCTCTACTTCTCCACCAAAGTCAGCATGCCCTGGGGTATCTACAATATTGATGCGATAGTCATTCCATTGGATGGCGGTATTTTTAGCCAAAATGGTAATGCCGCGTTCTTTTTCCAAATCGTTGGAATCCATGACGCGTTCAACGATGTTGGCGCGTTCTCCAAGTGTCCCAGACTGCTGCAAAAGCTTATCAACTAGGGTGGTTTTGCCGTGGTCAACGTGAGCAATAATGGCGATATTTCTTAATTTTTGAATAGACATTCTCTTAACTTCACTAATGGTGGGGGGATTAACAGCTGCGCAGTATATAGGAAATATTGCTGACTGGCAAAAAATCAATTATTTGCATGCTTAAAGCTAAGTCAGCTTATAAGCACGACGGCATTCAATGTATCAGTGGTGCCTATCTGAAATGGTCTGCTTGCAGTTCTTTTTTACTGCCAAACTTTTGCGATATCTTTATTCCAAATTGCAATGGAATAGCCATTGATAAAAATGAGCTGCGCAGGCTGTCCGAATCTGGCATTAAGCGAAGCCAAATTGATCCGATCTTTATAAGACCTTACTTTAAATAAGACAAAACTATTGGCTTGCTTGGATTGCTTGCTATACCAAGTTTTATCAGAAAGCCAGAAGCTGGGCCCAATCTGATTGGTATTAAAGGAATAGTTGATAGGTCGCACTAAAAGTTTATTTGAACTTAGCACCGTCGCGAGAGATGAATCCCAGTAACTGCCATAGCCATAAGAGTAACCATGCTTTTCAAGCCATTGCATGGCAGGCGTGATAGAAGCGCTAGCTGGAGCTAAAAATAATGTTGGAACAAAGTAATATAAATTTAAGGCTAAGGCCAATGCTGCAAGCCATTTCCAAGCAGGGGCTTGCAGCTTAAATGTTCTGGCTGCAAGAATAACGCCAAACACATAATTGGCAATTAAATATCTGCCAGAATAAATGTCCACAGGAGCAATATCGATATAGGAGTTGCAGGAATTTTGGCTCAATATAAATGCAATAGACATCAATATAATCGAAATAGCTAAAAACATATTGAGCCAATCTTGCGAGTTCCAGTTCATTAAGCTTTTACAAAATCCCCAGATAATGGCAATCAGACCAAGTGATCGAATAATAATAAAATATAGAGGAGCTGCGGCATGACTACCGGATAGGGTGCATAAATTAATAATGAAAAATAAGCTGTTAAATGCCATTTCCTTACCGTTGCCGATCCCCGAGTTAACCGGGCTAATGACAGTTAGAGAGAAGCCATTAAATAAGTATGCGCTTATATGCGCCAACAAACAGGCAGTCAGCATGATAACGGGAAGATAACGCGGGCCCGGCAAGCTGTCAGGGCGACGATATTCTAGTAAAAATAAAATGAACAAGGGCAACACTAAAACAAAGTCAGCCCAGGGGTCTCCAGCACAAAGTAAATAAGTGAGCAAAAAGCATAGGCTTAGCTGTAACTTCGGTCGCTGTATGTTTTGAATGCAAAACAAAATAAGCAGACAATACATTAGACTGGCAGCATGATAGGCAATTAGCCCAAAACTATTGCTTGCCGCTTCTAAGGTAGGCATGCCTATCATGACCATAATAAAAGCAGAGCGCCAAAAGAATTGATTTGCCTGGCTAAGACTAAAGCTTAATAAAACAATGAGGGCAAATACCATGGCAGGGATAATATAAAATAGCTTCAAAGAACTGCCTGTCAACAACATGCCAATGCTTAAAAATGCAGTGTCGAGGGTATAATAATTGTCGGCAGAAAGCGTCCAGCCTTTTAAAAAAATGTTGCCGTTTACAATATCTTGGGCCTGCAAAAAATAGCTGGCCGTATCTGAATTAATGGGGACCTGTCTAAATAAAAAACTATAGCTAATGCTAAGCAAAATAAAAGCACTGAGCCAAAGGCCATAAGATAGTTTTGATTTTAAGAAAGCGTTTAATTGCATGGTGTATTCTCCATGCTAACGGCGATAGGCGGCGCAATCTTAACCAGCTTATCGCGACCTAATTCGCCGGCTATAAGTGAGACTTGCGACTTTTTTACTTTGAAATGAGCAGCTAGAAATTTAACTAAAGCTTGGTTGGCTTTGCCATCCACTGGTGGAGCATGCAGTTTTAATTTAAGGCGGTCCCCATAAGCTCCAAGCCATTCGGTTTTTTTAGCATTAGGTTGGATATGCAGTCTTAGATAAAGCGCTTCATCTTGCCAATACCAAGCCTGCATTTAATTTCCCTATCTTAGTAAAATTAACAGAACTTGAATTAAAATCATGGCAGCAATCGGGGATAAGTCAAAGCCATGGATGGGTTTAATGATGCGGCGAATAGGCATAAGCACAGGTTCGCTTAGCTGCACTAATAAAATTTGCATAGGCGAATTTTGATAAGGATTTACCCAGCTTAAAATTGCTCGAGCTAAAATCATGTAGAAATAAAGATTAAGCAGCATATAAAGTAATTTAAGCAAAGCAGGTACCACAATCAGAGCATTTATAGGGATATTAACGATAAGCTCAATCAATACTATGTTGAGTATTTGCAATGCCAACATCAGAACTAGGGCGGAAATATCCAAGCCAAACCAGCCTGGAATTATTTTTCTTAAAGGCAAGAGCAAGGGGTTGGTTATCTTGATTAAGAATTGGCAAAACGGGTTGTAAAAATCAGCTTTTGCCCATTGCAGCAAAAAGCGCAGCATAACCGCCATAATATAAAGTGAAAATACAGAGTTGATTAGAAACAATAGCGCTTGAATAGCCGTGTTATTCATGTTTTTTCCTCGATCCAAAAATAGCGGAGCCTATTCTTAGCCAATTACTCCCCTCGGCAATGGCAGCTTCCATATCGCTACTCATACCCATAGAAGTTTGGCTTAAACTTAAACCCTTAGCAATTAATTCTTGTTGAATTTGATTAAGCTGACTAAAAATGTTCCTTTGCTGAACCAGGGTTGTTCTTGGTGCTGGCAGTAACATTAAACCTTGAAGTTTTAAGCGAGGAAGAGCTGCAATGATTTTTGCGGCTTCTGCTAAGTCAGATGGATCAAAACCAGATTTACTGGATTCTTGGTCTAGATTGACCTGCAAAAAAATCTTTAATGGCGAAAGCTCAGCCGGCCTTTGAGCGCTTAATCTTTCTGCAATTTTAAAACGGTCTACGCTATGCACCCAGCTAAAATTCTCAGCAATCTCTTGGGTTTTATTGGATTGAATGGCGCCGATAAAATGCCAGTTAATGGGAAGGGCTTTAAGTTCATTCATTTTGCTTAAAGCTTCTTGTAAATAATTTTCTCCAAAATCAGTTTGCCCATAAGCAAAAGCTTCTTTAAGAGCTGAGGCGGGTTGGGCTTTGCTTACGGCTAATAAATGAAGCTCAGAAAGATTACGCTGGTAACGTTGCGCATAGTCAGCAATCTGCTGTCTAACTGATTTTAAATTTTCCCGAATAGTATCCATTACTTTTCCTAAAGTGATTGATTTCACTGTTAGACGAACTCATTACAAAACGCTAGAAGTATGAGGCACTATAAGGCGCTTGATCGCTGAAGCAGTAAAATTTGAATGAGATCAGCTTAAGGTCTTGCGCATGTCAAAGCGGCATATGACCGGCGATTGCCCAAATCTTCTGCCTTGAGTCACTTGATAGCCTAAGTCTTCATAGAGTTTACGGGCCCCAGCTTTATTCATCATCACGTTAAGGTCAATCACTTTAAGCTTATGCTTGCGTACATATTTTTCCATCCAAGCCATTGCCGCCTTAGCATAACCCTTGCGGCGAAACTTTGGGAATATTTCAATGTAATCTACGAAAGCAATATGATGGTCTTTCATCCATAGAAAGGAAAAGGCCAATATCCCTGCAATTTCATTGCTGGATTTTTCTACAATATGATAGGCAAAATGGTTGTCTTCTGGAATGGACTGGTTGTAATAATTCATGACCTCGGTTTCAGAAGCCCGAAATGCGGTGGCAAAATTAGGATATTCTCCAAGATCAAGCATGGCCTGAGCATATTCGCGAATGGAATGTTGCAAGTAGCTTTGAATTTCCAAGAAATTCATCTGGCGTAGTTCAATGTCCATTATATTTCCATGCAAGCCAACAGTTTATGAATTTTATGCCAGACTATGGCAGACTTCAAGTTCAACTAAGCTTTGAACTTAAATAGCCAACAAAAAAGGCACGTCCTTGTGAGGGTCATCCTTAACCAGTGCTTCCTGCACTCATTAACACTATGCGCTCGCAAGCTTAAGGTTTTCTTAAGGCAATAACTGAAGTTAAAAATAGCCAATCACTTACAAGCAAAAGCGAACTTATCGGCTATTAAAAATCGGGTGTAAGTCTAATACTAGCATTGTGGGACAGAAAAAAAAGGAGTTCACATGATTTACGCTTATACTGCAAGGAGCTTTAACCTTCCACAGCAGCTAGCTCATGAAATTCGAACTTATGCTCGCAGCAGGGGGTTACCACTTGAAGCAATTATTCAGGACCAAGAAAGCCAGGCTATTAGATGGCAGAATCGGAAACTAGCTCTGCTTTTAAAGCAGATGCAAAACGGAGACTCTTTATTGGTTTACGAAGCTTCTGATATTGGCCTTAACTTTGAAGCGGTGGCCGAGTTTTTAGGGGCTCTAATTGATAAAGAAATTAAACTGCATTTGATTAAGTACCAGCAAATATTTCGTGGTGAAAAACTGATGCCAGCCAATCATCTTATTGAGTTGTTTGGTCATATTGAAAGTGACTTTATTGCACTGGAAGCTGTTTATCAACGCCTGCAAAAGAAGACGGCAAAGTCCCTTTAAACTTTGCCCCAGCTTGGTTTACGACAAGCGTAAATAATAAAAGGCGCCAGGCAAAAAACAGCCACTCCGCCAAACAGGTAAGCTTCGTAATGCCAGATATTTCCTACGTCCACACCCACTGGAGGCCAAAAGCCAATGATGATGGTAATCAAACAGGCTAAGCTTCCTATTATGCACACTCCCCACATTCCTATATTGCCAAATGGGACTTTGTAGGCGCGAGGCATGTTTGGATATAAGTAACGTAAACGTACCGCTGCGGCAAACATAAAGATATAAGCCAGTAAGGATAGAATGGCGGTAATATTGGATAAAATCCAATAAGAGCTGTTTACGCTAGGCATCAATAAAAAGACACCGCAAATGAATACAAACAAAACGGCTTGAGCTGCCAATATCGCAACAGGGGCCTGAAAGCGGTTGGTTTTTTGGAACCAATTGGGTAAAGCTCCGTCTTCAGCGGCTATGAGCAGGCCTTTGCTTGGCCCCAAGACCCAGGCCGCGACTCCGCCAAGACCGCCTAAAATAATACAAGCAGCAATAATCGAGTTCATCCAGCTAATATGATAGGCCGCAAAAAAAGTATAAAATAACTCGAGCATGCCTGTCATAAGCTGAATTTGTTTTTGCGGAATAACAATTGCAATGGCTAAGCTGCCACCAATTAGGGTCGCTAAAATGATGAGTGTGGACCATAGCAATGCTCGTGGATAAGTTCGTTGTGGGTCTTTTACATCCTGGGCGTGAATAGCTGACATTTCCATGCCAACCAGGCTATATAAGACATTGGTTAATAACACCAAAGTTCCAATTGAAGCGACATGAGGGAAAAAACTGTTCCAGGAGAAATCGATATTGATCTGCCTGCCGCCTGTTAACCAAATGCAGCCCAAGATGCTAATAATGATCATCGGTACAATTGAACCTAGTAAAGCAGCGATATTGGTCACTTTACTGGAGACATGCATGCCAAAGCAGTTAATGATCGTAGTGCCTAAGAATAAAATCATCACCACAGTCAGCATATAGGTTTTATCTTGGACTAAAGCGGGATTGATCATATAAGCTAAAGTTGCAGCCAGTAGCGACATAATAGTGGGATACCAACAGATATTGTAAACCCACTGTAGCCATATCACGACCATGCCCCATTTTACGCCAAAAGCCTCTCTTACCCAAATATAGACCCCGCCATTTTTAGGCCAGCCGGTAGCGAGCTCTGCAGAAACCACTGCAGTAGGAATGAAAAATACAATGGCTGCTAAAAGGTAGTAAAATACGATGGAAAATCCATATACTGCGCCAAAAGGCAAACTGCGTAAGCTATCAACCGCGATAATGTTGAGCATGACAATTGAGAACACGCTCATAACTTTTTTGGGAGTGGATCGCATCTACAAATTCTCACTTTCTATGAATATTCCCGTCTAGGCGGGGACTTTGTTTTAAAAGCTGCTTTAGAATCAAGCCGACGCTGACATTTTTCTAGGCGCTAACAGCGCTAAGAAAGTATATCTTTTAAGTTTTCAAACGCTTAATTTCTTGTAACGCGGTATGCAAAGCACCTTCTGCACGTTTCAAGTCATTGCTTAAGCGTTTGATATCATCTTGCACATGCAATAGGCTGATTTCAGCTGCATTCATTTCGGTTTCAATGCGTTCCATTTCATCCAGGGATTTATTCTTGGTTTCATAACCCAGTGCTGCGGTGAGAACAAAACCAGCTAAGCAGGCAAAAGCTATAATGCTTAGGGTTGCAGGTAAGCCGATAGTTGCCTTTAATACTGGAAGGAAAAATATCCCGACCGCAGCCCCTACTTTTCCTGAAGCAGAAGCAAAGCCATGCCCGGTTGCACGAAGATGGGTAGGGAAAAGTTCAGCTGGAAGCAAGAAAGTAGTCGGATTAGGCCCCATGTTGGCCATGATATTAAATACTATAAATCCGGTGAATACCAAGGCAAGTTGGTTGCCATGGCTAACAACAAGAGCTGAGGCTGCCAGAATAAGCAAGCCGATTGCCATTCCAAAAAAGCCCAGGGCCTGTAGCTTTACTCTTCCCCATTTATCTACCAAGAAAATAGCAAAAATAATGCCAATGACCAAAAATATATCAAGAACAGCGGCGCCGTGAGTGGAGGCTATCGCACGTGAAAGATAATCTCCTTCGGTATTAAAAGCCATGGCAGCCAGAATGATAGTGGTAAAGAAACCCACTCCATAGAAAGCAATGTCCATTAAAAACCAAGACATAGAAGTTAATACGGTGCGTTTAATATATCTTCTAGAAAATAAATCCAAAAAGCTTGATTTTGATGCGACGGCGACCGCTTCAATATTGATTTGTTTGCCGGTCATTTTTGAGGCGACTTCAGCAGCTTGTTCATGTCTGCCTTTATGAATCAACCATCTTGGGCTTTCAGGCAAGGTCAGTCTAAATAATAAAATAATAATGGCAGGAAATACGGCAATACCCAGAATCCAGCGCCAAGCGTCTACTTGTGGGTGCAGTTTTAAAATAATTGCCCCGATTACAGCTCCAGCCAAAGCGCCAAGAGCTTGAAAACCAAAGCCGCTGACCAGCATTCTGCCGCGTAGGCGAACCGGCATGTTTTCGGTAATATAAGTTGAGCTCACTGGATAATCTGCACCAATTCCAATGCCTAACAGGAACCGGAAGAAAATTAATGACTCTACGCTCCAGGCTAAAGCGGACATCCCTGCAAATACCACAAAGAACAATAAATCAATTAATAGAATTGTTTTACGGCCTAGCTTGTCTGTAAAGCGGCCGAAAATAGTGGAACCAAAAATACAGCCGATAGGGGCAGAGGCGCCGATCAGGCCTAATTCAGCCGGGCTGGTAGCAAACTGTTCAGCCAATAAAGGCAGGGCTACTGCAATAATAAACAGGTCAAAACCGTCAAGGAAAATTCCCATTGCCGATAGAAACCAAACCTTCCAGTGAGTTCTACTTAAACTAGCATTGTCCATCGCTTGGGTTGCACTAGCCACTGAATTCATTTTCTTCCCTCTTAAGGCTGTTTTTTACTTTGCGGAAGTATACAGGATGAGCCTTCTGTTAGGCAACCTATAGTTTATGGACTTCCTGCATATTAGCGAAGCCTATTAGCTTAGCCTCCATATTACGGCTAAGGGCCATGACCTTAAAAACCTCACCCATTTGTTGAGGAGAAAGCAGTTTTTTTAATTTGGCTTGTTCACTAATATCCATTGGTTTTTTTTCTAGTATGTTGCTAAGGCCTGAGTTGATGAGAAACATCGCTTGGCTAATATAGCCTTCCAGCTTAAAGCCTGATGCTAAGCCAGCTTCAGCTAATGCAGTAAAATCTACGTGGCTCGTTATATCTTGTAGTCCGGGATACAAAAAAACATCGCTATGAGCATGGTGCCGGTAATAGCACATCAACGTACCCGATGAGCGTGAGGCATGATAATAGCTGGATCTTGGATAGCCATAATCAATCCAAAGCATCGCACCCTGTTTTAAATGCTTACTGATTGCGGCCAGCCATTCGAAAAGGTATGGGTTAAGCTCAGAGCAGAGGCCTTCTGGTAAGGGTCCTAAAATGTCTTGAATTCGTTTTACTTTTTCCACTAGCAATGAGTTGGGACTGCTTATCTCTGCCCATTGCAATTTTTGCCCGTCGAAATCAACGCCTAATTCAACAGTTTGACTGTCTTTAATGCTAAATCGAGAAACAGGCAGGGCATCGATCACTTCATTGCCCAGAATCAGTCCGGCAAAGTCTTGGCTTGGTAATTCATCTAGCCATTTTACTTTATTAAGCAAATGCGGACAGCGATGTTTAAACTGTAAAATTTGGCGTTGCTTAAGTTCCGCGCTGGGTTCAAGTATCCAATATTCAAAAGGCAGGCTGTGTAATAGCTCAAGCTCTAATAGTAAATCAACAGCCAAAGTGCCCAGTCCAGCACCCAGTTCCATAATAATAGCCTGGGGCAGCAGCTGTATGATTTGCTGGCACTGCCTTGCTAGACAAGCTGCAAAGATCGGAGAGATTTCAGGGGCGGTGATAAAGTCCCCCTCAGGACCAATTTTATGGCTTCCCCCCGAGTAATAGCCTAGCCCGGGAGCGTACAGCACTTGTTTCATATACTCATTAAATGGAATGGGCGCATTTTGCTTAAGGATTTTTTGCTTGATTAAGTCAATTAAACTTAAGCTATGCTGCATAGCTTCATGGCTAGGCTCGGGAAAATTTGTTTTCATCGCTGGCGCTCAATGGAGATGGAAATTTGTTTGACCTGTTTAATCACATTGGGTTTGATGAGTTCTACTCTGACTTGTTGGCAGGTAAAATGCTTTAGCACAAATTCAGCAATATGTTCTGCTAAAGCTTCGATCAATTTAAATTGGCTTTTGCGAATAAACTTGTCCAATTGTTGAATTAATTCTGCATAATCTAAGGTTTCTGCTAGGTCATCAGTTTTGCCTGCCAGTGGGCTAACTGCAATATCAAGATTAATCAGAACGGGCCTTGCTGCTTTTCTTTCCCATTCATAGCAGCCTAAAATGCATTCGCTCTGCAGCTCCTTTATGCTTAGGATATCTTTTTGAAGAGGCGTTGATTTCATTATGTGGCCCTGAGTTTTTCTGCATTTTATGCCAATAGGTGATGTAAAGCTAGTTTGAACCTGGTATTATACCAGCGCTAATTTCGCTTTTGTGGAATTAGGTTTGGATCAAACTTAAATTTCGAGGAGTTATTATGAAAAAGGTTATACTTTCAATTGCTTGTGCTTCCGTTTTGGCAGCAGGTTTCGCTGTCGCTGCTACCCCAGCTACCACCCCAGCAGCAAGCACATCATCAGCACAAAGCACTGCAGTTAAAAAACATCATCATCACAAAGCTCAAGCGCATGTAAATGCTGCACAAGCTCATGTAAATGCTGCTCAGGCTAATGCAAAAGCTGCTAACTCCCCAACCGCAGCAAATCAAGCTGCTGCTAATTCAGCTTCTAACAAAGCTGCACAAGCTAGCAACGCTGCTCAGTAATTTTGTAGCAAGATCGTTTTAATAAAATGCCGGTTTAAACAACCGGCTTTTTTTTTAGCTAAATTCTATAAACTGTGCGTGGTTGATCGTGCTCTTAAGTTAACTTAATATAGATCCATATAGATGTGCGCATTTCTTTCACTTGTTATCCATCAAAAAGGAGAAAAGTAATGAAAATGGCAGACATTTCTAAGCTAGTTCTAAGTAGTTCTTTGCTGTTTCCTCTTATGGCCCATGCAGATTGGTCTAACCATGTTTATGCAGGTATCGGTGGTGGCTGGCAACATACTTCTATCAAAACCAATAATAACTCGACTGTTAATGATCCGATTTTTAATACTTATTCAACTAGCACATCGATCAATAGTGCTCGAGGAGCAGGTTTAGGCAACCTTTTTGTTGGAGTGGCCAATGAGCAAGGAACAGCTTATTGGGCAGTAGAAGCTGATGCTTATTACAGTAAGGCTCTGATGACAACCCAACAAGAAGTGAGCCGCAGTAATACAGCTGATAATGATTACTATACATTTAAAATGCCTTGGAGATTTGAGTTGGACGGCATTTTCGGTCATTACTTTACCCCAACCGCTTTAGGTTATTTTAAAATAGGCGCCACCACAGGCCAGCTACAAACTACCTATGATAGTACCTATATTGCATCAGGCGGCCAGATGGCTGATTTTAGCAGTAAAACCCAATTATATGGCGGGGTAGTGGGTTTGGGCGCGCAATATGCGCTAAATTCCAACTGGAGGCTTGGTGTCGAAGCTGACTATATTCGGTTTATTAACAAGAAACAAACTGTCGACTCAACTTATAATGGCTTCCCAACTACCTATGCTCTCCATTACAAACCCAGTCAATATTTATTGAAAGCTACCTTGGCATATCGCTTTAATTAAAAAATTCAGTTATTTTTGATGCGCCGCTTATGCGGCGTATTTTTTGCTTGAATTAATGCCGACAATTAATTAAGATTACGTAGGTTTATGAACTATATTGATTGCATTTAATATTAATAATAGAGTAAAGAAGGATAGAAATATGAAGATGATAGCGCGCCTTTCAAAGGTTGCTTTAGTAAGTGCAGCAATAGCACTGCCTATGGCTAGCCATGCGGACGTTTCAAATTTAGTAGGCTGGTCAGGCTGGAGTCACCAAGTATATGTGGGTACAGGCGCTGGCTTTCAGTATATCAATAACAAAACTGTAGTGAATAATGCCAACAATGGTAGAGGCACTTGGTTCCCTGCTGGTTTCCATAACCATAGATATGCTGGAGTACAAAGCTTATCCCTTGGTTTAGCTAACTCAATGGGCGTTAATTACTGGGCTGTGGAGTTTGATGCTTATCATAGTTCCGCTAATAATGATTCCAATTTTGAAACTTGGTATCCTGTTTCTAACATGTACTATCATTTACAAACCAGTATGCCTTGGCGTTATGAAGTGGATGGCGTATTAGGTCGTTATTTACAACCTAATGTGTTGGCTTATGTGAAAGCGGGCCCTACCATGGGTAGAATGTATAGTAATTACTACCAATATGGAGCATTCCTTGCACCTGCTATCAGCAGTCTTAACAAGATTCTGTATGGTGTAAACGTCGGCGCAGGCGCTCAGTATCTAGTTAACCAACACTGGAGACTAGGAGCTGAAGCTGACTTTGTGCAGTTTGTTAATGCTCATAAAAATGATGGTGGTTATGTTTATAATGGAGTTGCAAATGGTGGAGCTGGTTATCAAATCCGTCAATGCAATTTTATTGCTAAAGCAACAATCAACTATTTATTCTAGTTTGATCT
>JARDZR010000054.1 GCA_029240715.1 Gammaproteobacteria bacterium | reverse complement strand
GGCACCCGGGAAATTTTTGAAAGCGCTGTATTTAAAAAAATCCCGCAGCTTAATATCTTATTGGAGCTTGGCAGTGCTGAGGCCATCAAGCAATCGGTAATGGACAGCCAGGCACTAGGCTGCTTGTCGCTGTTAACTTTACAAAAAGAACTGGCTAGCCAAGAATTAAGCAAATTGAATGTGCCTGAGCTTAATATTAAAAGAGATTTATCGCTGATGATTCATCCGGCTAAAGCTGAATCGAATATTCTACAGGCATTCAGACAAATCTGTTTGGCTGAAAAGAACGATAAGCCAAGAATCAAAATTAAAGCTCAGGTGCTTTAAGCTATTTTAAAATCGTGGCTTGCAAAGGTTTTAAAAAACTGGATTCGCAATAATGACATTTTAGCTCGACTTTGGGGCCAGCAGTTTCAATATGAAATAGGCTTTTAATCGATTCGCTGTGGGTAATACATTGAGGATTAGGGCAATGCAAAAGGCCGCTAATGGTTTTTGGGATGCTGACAATAAACTTTTTCACCACTTCTGAATTTTTAATGCTGTTAATAGTCGCGCCGGGTGCTAATACGCCGATTTCATTGATTTCAGCATCAGTTAAATCACGGCCTTCTATTTTGATAATATCTTTTAAGCCTGAACGATGACTAGCTAAATTAATCCCAACCGTGACCTGAAAATTGGACTTGGCGATCCCTAATAAATTTAACATAGCAATAGCCTGGCCTGCTGGAATATGGTCAATGACACAACCTTGTTTGATAGCAGTGACCGATAAGGTTTTGCTCATTTTATTTCCTCACATAAAAGGGCGGCTATAATAGCTTGGCGCACCGGGATGCCGTTTGCTGCTTGCTGAAAATAGTAAGCTTGCGGCAAATCATCGACTGTTTTAGCAATTTCTTCATTACGCGGTAAGGGGTGCAGTACTTTTAAGTTAGCTTTAGCTTGATTGATAAGTTCAGGAGTTAAGGTCCATTGCTCTTTAAAATGTTGAAGTTCAACTGTATTAAATCGTTCTTTTTGCAAGCGTGTCATATAGAGCACATCGACTTTGCCAATCACCTCATGAATATCCTGGTGGAATGAAAAGCGGATGCCTTTTTTGCGCAAAAAGTCGCAGATAGGGCTGGGCATGTTTAAGGCTTCAGGTGCCACAAAATAAAGTCGCATATTAAACAAAGCGCAGGCCTCTGCTAATGAATGTACGGTACGACCATATTTCAGGTCGCCTACCATCGCAATCGAGAGCTCATCTAATCTGCCTTGGGTCTCTTGAATGGAATAAAGGTCCAATAAGGTTTGTGAAGGATGTTGGTTTCCGCCGTCTCCGGCATTAATCACTGGAATATCACTGACTTCAGCAGCTAAACGCGCCGCCCCAGATTTGGGGTGGCGTATCACTAAAATATCGCTATAGCTTGAAATGACTTTAATGCTATCTGTCAGGCTTTCCCCTTTACTACCGGCTGAGGTGTTGGCAGGGTCGGCAAAACCAATATTTTGTCCGCCTAGCCTTAACATGGCTGCTTCAAAGGAAAGCCTAGTTCGGGTTGAAGGTTCAAAAAAACAGCTAGCCAGCAATTTGCCTTGTAGTAAATGGGCTTTAGGATGGTTTTTTAACTGGGAAGCCAGTTTTAAAATAAATTCAATCTCGGTACGATCTAGATCAGAAATGGAAATCAGGTCTTTATTGAATAGAGGGTTATTCATATTAGCGCCTATGACGGGTCATTAAGCTATATGGTAGCAATAAGACTCCAATTAGCAAAGCGGGAATATCAGTTTAGAATAAGGGGCTGGGATAAAAATCAGGGTCTGGAGTGCGCCGTTGAGACTTCATTCTTGCTAAAGCTTGCTCATACTGATGGCGTTTAGCAATTTCTGTTTGTAATATGCTCAGTTTAACAGGGTCAACAGGTTGATTCTTTATATAATCTTCTGCTCGGTCTATGTCTTTTAGGGCCTTTTCTACATTGGCAGTAAAAAAAGGCAATTCTTTCTGGTTTTTTTCATCGTAATAAGTCTCTAACATGCTACGCCATGCTTTTGAAGCACAAGTAGCTAAACAACCTGGTTCTGAAGTTAAAGTAGAGGGTTTTGAGTTCGGCATGTTTGAGTCCTTATTATAGACTTAGTGCTCATTATCTCTTAGCGGGCCGCTAGAATCAAGATGTGAGCCTTTGCTTATTGCCGCTAGTATGGCCGTAGCACTCCGTACAGCCTTGGTTGCACCGGCGCCGGCAGCGGGGGCTTCTTCAAGAGCGGAAGCGATGACGGTAGAGGTTTTTGCCGCTTCTGTATTGACCTCTTTATTGGCTTCGAATATTGCTTTATAAGCCTCATTAAAGGATGCATTGCCCTTTTGAAGTAGGTCAATCGCAGTCACAACCAATATATTATTTTTAAAACCTTCTTGAATGATATAAGCGGCAAGAAGGCTAAGCGCAATAGCCAAATATTTAATAGCCATATAGATACCATTAAGTACTTTTTGTCTGAAGGCGTCAAATTCAGGCCCTGTTCCTACTGCTTTAAGCTTTTCGAGGGATTGCGCTAATAAAGCGACTATTTTAGATAAATTTTCTTTAATTATCGCAAGTTGGCTTTTGAGTTCCCTAGCTTCTGCATCTTTTTTATCGGCATTAGCTTCAGCTTGACTGGCCTGGGCTGTTAATGTTTCGATAGCCAGCTTTTGTGCGGCAATCTCTTCATTTTGGGCTGTAATAACAGCATCCTTAGCTGCAATGTCAGAATCTTTACTTTTAATAATGGCGTCTCTTTGGGCCTCAAGCTCCACAAGCTTAAGCCGTTGCTCCACGATTTGTTCTTTTAAAATTCTGACATAGCTAAATTGGTCAAGCACCTGTTTGGTAAGAGCTACGCTAGCTTGCTCACTAATAGCAGGAAATTGGCTAATAAGGAGCTTGACTATTGCCATCATTTTGGCAAGTGCGCTATCTTTTTTAGCGCTTAGACTTTCGGTACTGGCTTCTTGATAAAGAGAGCCAGCCAATCTCATTAGCTTATCGTACATGCTGCCTTTGCTATCCTCTTTTTTAGGCGGGCGGGAAGCATGAGTTGAGAAAAATCTTTGGGACTGCCCAGGGCGAGCAATCATGGGGCTATATTCGGGTATAGGCCCAGCTGTAGCCGGCCTAGCGGGTTGGGGCGATGCTGGGAGGGCGCCTAGTACAGAAAAAGGCCGTGAATGCCTAATAGGTGAAGCCAGGGCGGTTGCTGTGAAAGTTTGCCCGGTTCTAACATAGGAAGCCCCGCTATTTGCTGCAGCAGCAACAGCTTGTGCTAATTTCGCAGTCCCGGTTGATTCCAAAGAATGTACAATGCCGTAGCCCATGCTTGTATTTCCTATATAAAATTCTTATATAGAAATAATAGACGAGAAATTTGCTATTTTTTTATATAAATAGAAAATTTTAATATAAAAAAACTTTGTTTTGTATGATTTTTTTGGCGCTATACTAGATCTGGTGATTTTTAAATCGAGTTTGGCGCAAAAGCATCCACTTGGACTATTTTTTTACGTAAATCCTCGCAGTCCATCAGCAGCCTAAACTCAGTTTCCTCCAGCCAGCCTTGTTCAAAAGCATAGTTAGCTTGTTCTGTATGAGAATAGGATTTCTTTAACTTGCCTTCATGGCTCCATTTTTTAAGCTTATCCAAAATGGGCTGAGCTTTTTGCAAAGCCATAAAAGCCAGCTCTACTCGACCGACTGGGTCATGTTCATCAAGTTTTAAGTAAATGAGCTTGCTTAAACGCTGACGAAGGGGTGAGTCTGTCAGCATTTGCTTGGCAATACTGTGCTCTAATTTGTCTGAAGGTAGTTTATAAGGATTGCCAAACGGCTGCAAAGCTATCCGTAAAGTCCATTTAACGAAGGGGTTAGGAAAGTTACGGATCAACTCGTCTAGGGCTTCGCCCGCTTTATGTAAACAATATTCAACTGCCCAACGCGTGACATCAAGCTCGGTTTCAGGCTCATGTTGATCGTAAAAAGCTTTTAATGCGCTGGAAGCTAAATATAAATAGCTCATTACATCGCCAAGTCTTGCTGAAAGCCTTTCTTTGCGTTTGAGATTTCCGCCCAGGCTCATCAAAGCGGCATCGGAGGCCACTGCATAGCAGGCACTTAAACTAGAAAGCTTTTGGTAGAGTCTTGATAAATGGCTATGTGGAGCTTTAGCCGCTAAACCAAAGCTGCATTTATAAACCAAGGCCCTTGAAACATTGCGAACGACATAAGCGACATAGTCAAACAGCAAACCATCGAATTCAGCACTGGCGGGTTCTAGATTATATTTGTGTACGGCTTCTATTAATTTTCTGATATAAGGGTGGCAGCTCATGGCGCCTTGACCGTAAATAATTAAATTACGGGTTAAAATATTGGCTCCTTCGACCGTAATACAGATTGGCATGCCTTGATAAGCACGGCCTAAATAGTTGTTAGGTCCCATCATAATGCCTCGACCGCCATGAATATCCATAGCGTGATTGAGGATATTCCTGCCCAGTTCAGTCATATGGTATTTGGCAATCGCTGAAGCCACCGCAGGTTTTAGTTTTAAATCGTTAGCTGTAATGGTCAGCCTTCTGCAAGCATCTAGCAGATAGGAAAAGCCGGCAATTTTGGCCAAAGCTTCCTGCACCCCTTCAAACTGACCGATCGGCATATTAAACTGTTCACGCAAAGCTGCATAAGCCCCGGTGGTGATATAGCACAAAGCACCATAGGCACAGCTAATGGCCGGTAATGAAATAGAGCGACCAATTGAAAGGCACTCAACCAGCATATGCCAGCCTTGACCTACTCTTTCGGGCCCGCCAATAATAAAACTCATTGGAATAAATACATTATGGCCTTGGATAGTCCCATTCATAAAAGCTTGATCAAGCGGAATATGACGCTGGCCGATTTCAATTCCGGCATGGTTTCTAGGAAGTAAACATACCGTAATGCCGATGTCGGTTTTTTCTCCTAGTAAGTGATTAGGGTCATAGAGTTTAAAAGCCAGGCCGATTAAAGTGGCAACGGGAGCTAAAGTAATATAACGCTTACTAAAGTTTAACCGAATGCCAAGCACTTCCTGGCCTTGGTATTGCTCTTTGCAGACAATGCCTTTATCAGGCATAGAAGAAGCATCAGATCCAACCTCGGGCCCAGTTAAAGCGAAACAAGGGATTTCTTCACCTTTTGCCAATTTGGGTAAATAATGTTGTTTTTGCTCTGCGGTCCCATAATGATATAAAAGCTCACCCGGTCCTAAAGAATTAGGCACCATTGCAGTGACCGCTGCGGTCAAACTTTTGGTAGCAATTTTCATAACCACGGCTGAATGGGCTGCAGCTGAGAAGCCTTTTCCACCATATTCTTTACTGATGACCATGCCAAAAAAACCGGCCTGCTTCAGATAAGCCCAGATTTCGGGAGAAAGATCTTTATCTTGATGTACGATACGCCAATCATCGATCATGCTGCAAAGCTGTTCAGTTTCATTATCTAGAAAACTTTGCTCTTCTGGGTTGAGCTCAGATAGTTTTAAATTAAGTAGGTTTTGCCAGTCTGGGTTGCCTTTAAACAATTCAGCTTCCCACCAGGAATCACCAGAATTTAAGGCTTCTGCTTCAGTTTCTGACATGGTTGGCAAATTAGTTTTAATGCGAGCGTATACGCTATGGCTAAATTTATGCTTTATATCATCCCAAAATTTCATGCTACTCTCTTTTTCACTTTGTCTTGTTCAGACTGTTTGCGAAGTTCTTTTTTTAAAATTTTACCTACCGGGCTTTTCGGTAGAAACTCGTAAAATTCCACCAAGTGAGGGGTTTTATATGCGGCCAATTTTTCATGACAAAACTTAATGACCTCTGCTTCAGTTAACTGGGAACCTGGCTCTTTTACAATGCAGGCTTTTACCGTTTCACCATGCATAGGATCGGGAACTCCAATGACTGCCACTTCATTCACTTCTGGCATGGATTTGATAATTTGCTCCACTTCAGCTGGGTATACGTTAAAGCCCGAAACGATAATCATATCTTTTAATCGATCAACAATATAGACATAACCTTGCTGGTCCATATAGGCGCCATCTGCAGTATGCAGCCAGCCGTCTGCATCGAGGGACTTTTGGGTTTCTGCTGGGTTGTTCCAATAGCCTTGCATCACTTGAGGGCCTTTTACACAAAGCTCACCGATTGCTCCAAATGGCAAAGCCTGGTTGTTCTGATCTCTAATTTCAACTTGGGTAGAGGACAAAGGCAGCCCGATGCTGCCATTGAAGCTTTTATTGCTAACAGGATTGATGCAAACAGCCGGTGAAGTTTCAGTTAAGCCATAAGCTTGGCTTAGCACGCAGCCAGTGATGTTTTGCCATTCCTCAGCCACTGCTTTTTGTACCGCCATGCCCCCACCTAGAGTCAGCTTTAAGCGGCTGAAATCACTGCTTCTAAAGGCAGGATGATGTAACAAGGCATTGAATAAGGTATTCACTCCAGTAATAGCTGAATAAGGTATTTTATTAAGCGTTTTAACCATGCTCTGAATCTGTCTTGGATCAGGAATCAGCACATTTTCTCCGCCTAGTTTTATAAACAATAAGCAGTTGGCTAACAGTGAAAAAATATGATAAAGAGGCAGAGCGGTAATAGCGACCTCGCAGCCTTCTGTGAAAATATCTTTCACCCAAGCATGGGCCTGTTTTAAATTACAGACCATATTCTTGTGGGATAAAACAGCACCTTTTGGAAGCCCGGTTGTACCTCCGGTAAATTGTATGAAAGCAATATCGTTGCCATCAAGCATGACAGGCACATAGGCTTTTTTAGAGCCTAATTTCATGACGTCTCGAAATCGAACGGCATGTCCCTTATGCCAGGCATGAATTGATCTTTTGATGAATTTTAAATAAAACTGAATGGCATTTCTTTTCCAAAAGCCATATAGGTCCCCCACCGAGCTTAAAATCACGGTTTGAACTTCGGTTTGCTCGATAATGGGCTCAAGCTCGTTAGTAAAGTTATCCAGTACCATAATGGCCTTGGCGCCAGAATCTTTTAATTCCTGTTGCAAATTAGGGGCTTTATCCAGGGGATTTAAATTCACAACCACTAAACCTGCCTGTAAAGCGCCAAATAAAGCAATCGGATAGTCCAATAAATTGGGCGACATAATGGCAAGGCGATCGCCTTTTTTTAGATTCAAATGGTGCTGGCAATAAGAGGAAAAAGCCGCTGACTTTAGCCAAAGCTCAGCAAAGCTAATACTCGTCCCCTGACAAAAAAAAGCGGGCACCAAACTTTTTCCACAGTAAAACCTTTTAAATATTATTCTGCTGTAAGTATAGAAGGAGTTTGGCTTAAGGGGAACAATTAAAGCTTGTAGTAGGCTTGTTATGACTTTTCATTTTTTTTATTCTGAATAAGGAATTAAGCCAGGAGTGATAATGACATTTGCCGTATCAAAAGCTCGCTTAGGGTTGGTTTTAGGACTTGTTTGCTCTTTAGGCTGGTTTTCTGAAAGCCTTATTATTCAAAACTTAGCTATTGTTAGCGTTGGGGCGATAGGTTTTGCCTATGTTGCCAGTATACCCCACGGGCCATGGAGCCTTGAGCCAAGGGCTGTAGATCAGATACATGCCGCCATTTTGGGAGGGGTTTTTTACCCGGCAGCCCGGCAACAAGCGCTTGAATATCGCTGCTGCAGGCATGCCAATGCATTAATTTGGTTTTGCTATTTTACTTTACGGCAAATTTTGTTTATATTTTATCCGGTTTGCCAAGGGGTAATAACATGGAACGTTATAGAGTAAGGGCGTTGGCCTGGTCAAGTTTAGCGATAGCATTTATAACAGCTAGCTTTATCGAAGAATCTGATAAAGAAAATGAATTGTTTTACCCATTATTTCTCACAGGCGCTCTATTGATCGGGGTAGCCGTTCTAGAACATGCTTATGCCTATTCTCAAGATCAAGTTTACCCGGTTCCTGCTGATGCGACTGCCTATCAGCACAATAGAATAGCTGAAGCTATGGATCATGTTGAGGTTATGGCAGGGCTTCCAAGGTCTGCGCATGCAGTAACTGCCACAGCTCAGCCAGAAAATCTTGCTTTGCCT
>JARDZR010000053.1 GCA_029240715.1 Gammaproteobacteria bacterium | reverse complement strand
CCGTTGATCACTTGGGTTAACTGATCAGCTTGAGCAAATTGAACTAAAGTGCTTAGCGTTGCAGGGCCCATAGCACTAACTTGTTCGCCATTAGCAAATATTTGTGCTTCGGCACGAGAAGGGCTGGTAATGTTAAATGCAGCATAAGGATTATCTGCATCCAAGAAAATGACAGAATTGCCAAATATCGCAGTAGCATTGGCTGCAGTTGCAGGGCCGCTAAAAAATATTTGATAGATTCCGGTGGTATTGACAGCCAGATCTCCGCCTAATAGAACAACATTGGCTAAAGGCCCTACGGTTTCACCGTTATGAGTGAATTTAATTCCGCCGCCAGTCGCTCTAAAGCTGGTGTCTACAGGAGCTGGGCAATCTGCGCCAAACCATTCGCAACGAAATGCAACCATTAATGCTGCCACGGTTATAACAGCGCCAGTAGGGACGCCAATTAAGAGCGCTTTTTTAATTTTTTCTCTTCTTAATTGAACTCGGCTTTTACCGCCTAAAAGGGAGTCGCTGGAAGTGTCAGCGCTGGGAGCATCAGCTGCGGCAGCGGCGCTTCTTTCTTGGTAAGCTTTAAATCGTTCTTTTATGCCTGCGCCAAATCTTGCTGCATAGGTTGGGCCATGATCTAATGTTCCAACTCTCGCTCCGGGTACGGTGTACTGCGTCTTGCCGCCGTTCATAAACTTCTCCTATTTATAGTAAGGGGTATTTTTTTAACCTTCGCATTTTAACAATTTTTTTGGTGAAAAAAAGGGGAAGCTCAAAAAATTATTTTTTAAGTAAAACTTTAGAAAAAAATTGCCTATATCTATTATGACGTATTACTGTAAAAGTTTATTTTATCTACATTTTCTGAAGTAAATCTAAGTTTTTAAAAAATTAGAATCTTAAGATATATTTTCACCTTAAATGCAATAAACTAAAAATAATGTATATTGCATATACATAATCAAAATTTGACTTCACCATTTTTTTATATGATTTGCTTTCAACTGGCGCAATACTTTAACAATAAGCTTAAATATTTGCTGATTAAAATAAACACAAAATGAAATCTAATCTAGTTAAACGAAATTGACTATACTCTCTAAATCAACAATTGGAAGCACTATGTTGAACCTTTATCAACTGATAATTAGCTCTGACCCAGGCCTGATTAAATTTAGGCGGGGCCTGAAATCTGTGCTTGCGTTATTGCTCACTCTTTTTTTAATTGTTAGCTGGGTGCCCCCTTTGGGCATATTTTATGCCTGCTTGGCAGGAGTACTTGCCGGATTGAATCATGCAGGGGAAACTTTGCGAGAGCAAAAAATCAGCATGCTATTGGCAGTGGTTTATTTTACTGCTGTCATTGCGCTTGGTTTATGTTTGCAGCCTTATTTTTGGGTGGCTAATGCTGTTTTGCTGATATTAAGCTTTCTGGGTTTTTATTTAGCTAAATTTGGAGAGCGTTATCGGGGCTATCCTGTGATTGCTGCAATTTTTTATTTGCTTAGCATTAACTTCATGGTGCCAGGCTTGCTTGATAAGGTATTAATATTGATTGCAGTTATGCTTTCTGGTCTCTGTATGTTTATGGTTTATTTCTACTTTTGGCCGCAACAGCCTCAAGCAGAGCTGAGCTACACTATAGAATCTTTATTTAGCCGATATATTGCTTGTGTCCAAACTCTTAAAAAAAGCCTAAGTTCAAATAAATCCAAAAATCATGATAAAGAGCTGAAGGGTTTATTGGATGATCTTGAAGCAGCGTTAAACCAAGAATCCCAGTTATTGGACCGATCTTATATGAAAGATAAAAAGGCCATTTTAGAAACTTTGCTGGTAAAGCAATACGCTTTATATAGCCTGCTTAATATGATTGCAACTTGGCTGCATGAGCTCAGCTTAGAGAAAGATAGCTTCAAAGAGCAATACCAAAGCTTGCTTGATAGTATTTTTTCCCAGCTGATCTTGTCTTTGGGTAAACTAAAACAGCGTTGTAATCAGTCAACAGATTCAGTGTTAATAGACAAAGCGTTTTTTGAGGCCGCTGAACAATTTAAGCGATCAGTATTTGCTAAAGACAGTGTCAGAGGGCCGGCCCTGGTTTATTATTCCTATCTTGCTTTTGGTTTTACTCGATCGATAGCTTTGCTTGAATTTATTGAAAGCTTGATTGATCAACTTGGGTTGAAGCCATGAAACTATCTATAGAAGCAAAGCTGGGTTATCGTGCGGCATTAGCAGTGATAATTGCCCTTGCTGTTAGTCATTTTTTTCATTTGGACCGCAGTTATTGGGCGGTACTGACCACGCTTGCATTGATTTCGCAGTCCTGGGGTGAGAGCTTGCAAAAAGCTTATGCTAGATTTGGTATGACCATATTAGGCTGTGGCCTTGGCTATCTATTGTTTCTGGTGGTGGGTCATAACCATTGGCTGGTCTTAGGCTGCCTTTTGCTTGGTGTTTTTGGCTTGGCTTATTTTTTTGTGATTTCCTATGCCTGGGCCATGTTTTTTATCGGCATTATCGTTGTGTTTATGTTCGGCTTTTTAGGATTATGGTCAATAGATTTGTTGTGGGAAAGAATTTATGAAACAGCCATCGGCTGTGTTATTGCGGCTTTAGTAACAGGCTTGTTTATGCCGGTATACTCTAGGCAGAAGTTTTATCAAAAACTGCCGGAGGTGCTCAATAGTTATAAAGCTCTGATGAAAAGTAGCTTTGAAATGGCTGCCCATCATCAAGCCTCGAGTATTCAAGACTGCCATAAAAACTTAAATGAGCTTTTTATGCAAATAAAAACGCTACTAAGAGAATACAATACTGCAAAATTTGAGATGATCATTTTGCTGCAGCAACGGAAAAATTTGGCCCTGTTTTTGCATAAGCTGGAAGTGAGTTTTCACTATTTAAGCAGCCTAGTGGTGGCTTTGCGTATTTTGGCAAGCAAACAGATTTACTGTTATTTCGAACCTGAGTTGCATGAACTATGGCAGCATTTGCAACAATTGATAGACCAAGTTCAGCAGGCTTTGAACAATAATCCAGTATTGGTTCCAGACAGCTGGGATGATTCATCCACTCGTAAGAGCTTGCAGGAAAAATTTATTCAGGCCACACAGCAAGAAAAATTCAGTCCAGATGAAATGATGCATTTAGTTGCTGTTGTATACTACAGTCGAATGTTAGACAAAACCTTGGCTGAGATGCTTGGATTATGGGTGCAAGTAAAATAAAGGGGGCTTTATGCAGACAGATGATAACCGAACTATTGTAATGTCAGAAGTGATGACCCCGGATATGGCAAATTTTGGTGGCTTTGTACATGGTGGGCATCTTATGAAGCTGCTTGATAGAGTTGCTTATGCTTGTGCTGCTCGTTATGCCAGTATGTATGTAGTGACTTTATCGGTGGACCATATTTTATTTAAGCAAGCTATCAAAGTGGGTGAGCTGGTTAGCTTTTATGCGTCGGTTAATTATGTAGGCACTACCTCAATGGAAGTGGGGATTAAAGTGGTCTCAGAAGATTTGCTCAGCCATGAAAGACGTCACACCAATACTTGTTATTTCACCATGGTGGCAGTGGATAAGCTCGGCAAGCCGGTTCCTGTGAAGCCTTTGGAAATTAGAAATGAACTGGAGCGCTATCGATTTGAAGGAGCGAAGCTGCGGCGACAACTTCGCTTAAACTATCAGGCTGAACACGATCAATACAAAAAACAGCTGCCTAAGAAAAACTTAGATAACCTTTGATGTATAGGTAACGATCTGATCTTGAGCTGCACGGGCACGCGCTTTAGAGCCAACGATCTCATTCATCATAATTGAGAAAATCACAGGCTGGCGTCCTGGCAAAATCAAATAACCCGATAAAGTAGAAACACCTTCAATCGTTCCGGTTTTGGCAAAAACCCTGCCACGAAGAGGAGGATTGGTCAAGCGATAAACCAGGGTTCCGGGTTGTCCGCTAATAGCCAAATCTCTCATGAAAATTTTGCCCATAGGGGAGTGATACATCGCAAATAAAACCTGACTTATTTGTTGAGGCGAAGCGAGGTTATAGGTGGATTCTCCAGCTCCATCCTGTAGATAAGGAGGTTTGAAACTAGGGCCTATTTGTTTTTCTAAGATAGCATTAATAGCATTTACGCCTGCTTTATGGCTGCCGACTCCATAGTAACGTTGGCCTAGAGTACGGGTAAGGGTCTCAGCATAGAGGTTGTCAGATTTTTTGAGCATTGTGCCAAGCAAAGTTTGTAAGTTTGCAGATTGGTGAGAATCAATCACTTTTGTGCCATAAGCAGTGGTGCCGTCTTCTATATCACCATGGATCGTAATGCCTTGCGATTTCAAATAGCGGTTGACCATTTGAATAGCGTAGTCTTCCGGGTTGTGCACGGCAAATTGGAAATTCCATTGCGGCTGGTTAGGTAAACAGCCTTTTAAAATAACAGTGTTATCATCTAAAACTTCCGGTTCAAATACACAGGTCCTTAAGGCGCTTGAGCCTACCAGTTTAACCTGGTTAATGACAGGGAAGGTATTGCCGTCTTGATGGACGACTCTGCCGTTATTTAATTGAAAGTACATGCAGTTTTGGTTGATGATAATACCGGTGGCTGGCGCAGCATAACAGTATGGAAGGTCATCTTGCGGCCAACCTAAAGGATATTGGGAACCACTGTAAATTTTATCATCTAAAATAAAGTTGCCATCTATGCTGCGAATTCCAGAAGCTTTTAATTGCGCAATCATATCCAGTAAGTTACTGCTGGTAAAAGTAGGATCGCCACTAAATGTAATATATACGTTGCCATCCAAAACATGGTTAGTAACCGTGCCCTTGGTGCTCAGGCTGGTTTGAAAACGGAAATTAGGGCCCAAGTACCAAAGTGCGGCAGCAGCAGTGAATATCTTAGTGTTGCTGGCCGGAGTATAAGATTGAGTAGAATTCAATTGGTAAATAACGTTCCCGTTATTCGCATTTTCGATTAAAACGCCCGTATTCACTTGTGGGATGCGTTTCTTTAAATAGCGGGGAATGTTAATATTAAGGCTGGTAGGAACGGAATAAGCCGTGCTGCTTGCTAAAAAACCAAGGCTTACGGCCGCAAATAAAAAATAACGGGTTAATGTTTTTGGCATTCGCTTAAACTCAATTCAAAAGGCTCATGTTATATTGCATGTCATTAAAGTCAATAACTGAGTATAGCAATTAGTTTTTAATTAACACAAAAACTATTGAGCTTTTTTGTTGAGCGCACTGTGCATTTCTTTTCCGGCGCGGAAATAGATACGATTTTTTCCGGGTGCTTCTAAGACTTCGCCAGTTTTAGGATTGCGGGCTTTACGAGGTTTGCGATAGCGAACTTCAAAGCTACCAAAGCCTCTGATTTCAACTCGTTGGCCTTGATTTAAGCTCTGCATAATAGCATCAAGCAGGGTTTTAAAAATTTTGGCAGCCATTGCTGGACTAATATGATGCTTTTCTGCAAGCCGTTCAATGAGCTCTGATCGGTTAATAGCTTGATCTGCCATGTTGATCCTCCGTGATGCAAATTAAAGTAAAAATGTAAGTCCTATTTTTAGTCGATGGTTAGATTTTTAGCAATATTTTTTTTAATAATTCTGAGAATATTTTTTTTGACCAGTCTAAAAAACATACTTTTGGAAGCCTTAATTTTTCTTATGTAAGATTAAAAAACAGGCAGAAGATTCGGAAAATGTTTTGATAAATCAAGCATTAAAATGGAATTCATCTGCCTATAAGTAACTTTGGGGCTAGTATTTGGCAAAACTTACTTTAAAATAGCCTTTCTGATTAATACCATAATTTAGGAATGGGTATGTCAATACAAATTACGAAATTCAAAAAGAACATCTCAACTTTTTCTCTTATTATGACAGGCGTTACTGCAATTTTGGGCTCAGGTTGGTTATTGGGTACTCAAAAAATTGCTAACATTGCTGGCCCGGCAGGTTTGCTTTCTTGGGTATTGGGTGCCGTGGTCGCTTTACTCGTGAGTCTGTTTTATATTGAAATTGGCAGTGCTAACCCTTCTTCTGGTGGAATTGGCTATTACTCGCATATTACCCATGGCCGATTTTGTGGCTTTCTTACTTCATGGATTAACTGGCTTAGTATCGTTGCCGTGGCGCCAATTGAAGCGCAAAGTGTAGTGCAATATGGCAGTCAGCTATCTCCCTCGCTAAATTCACTTTACAATGTTCCTACTCATGCGCTGACCCCTGAGGGGATAGCTTGTGCTTTAGTGCTGATGGTTTTCTTTATGGGTATCAATTATTGGAGTGTGAGGCTGTTTATTTATTTTAATAATTTATCTGCCTTATTGAAAATTGCTGTCCCAGTATTGACCATTATTGTTTTAATATATGAAGGTTTGCATGCTCAAAACTTTGGTAATAACATGCAGACATTTATGCCATTTGGCTATAAATCTATCTTAATGAGTGTCGTGACCTGCGGCGTGGTGATGTCTTTTAACGGCTTTCAATCACCGCTTAACTTTTCAGAAGAAATTGCCAATCCGAAAAAGATGCTACCTATTGCAATTGTCAGCAGTATTCTGATTACTTTTGTTATTTATTTTCTGTTGCAAATAGCATTTGTTGGTAGTTTAAGTCCGGATATGCTTGCAAATGGCTGGGGTGGCATTAACTTACGCTCGCCCTACGTCGACATTTTATTATTGTTAAACTTGCATCTTATGGTAGTTGGGGTGTATGCCAGCTCAGTGGTTTCTCCCAGTGCAACGGGGGCTTTATTTATTGCTTCAAGCTCCAGAATTCTGTTTTCGTTGTCTCACGAAAAACATTTGCCCGCATTTTTAAGTCAGCTTAACCCTATTTATTACAATCCACGTAAAGCTATTATTGCCAGCACTTTGTTGGGCTGTATTTTCTTGTTCTTGTTTAAAGGCTGGTATGAGCTTGTTGCTGTTATCTCAGTTATCCATTTATTTTCTTATTTGCCCGCTCCGATTATTGTGATTGCTAACCGCATTAAAAATAAATCGATTTTGACCCGCAAAGACCAGTTTATTATGCCTCTTGCTAAAATCTTTGCGCCTATCTTATTGTTTATTTTATCGATGTTATTATTTTCAGCGCAATGGCCTTTGGCAGGTGAGATGTTAATATTGGTTATTCCGGGCCTCGTTTTTTATACATACTATGAGTATAAAAATCATCGTGGGGTAGGCTTCTTGAAAGCTTTGAGAGGCGCTTCATGGTTAATCTTTTATATATTGGGAATTAGCATGATTGCTTATTGTGGCAATAACCCCAGTTTGGCCGTGCAGAAATTATCAACGCTAGAAAGCACAATATATCTCGTCCTATTGACGCTATTTACCTACTTCTATGGGGTATATTTTGCAATGGATGAAGCCCATTATCGCAAAGAAGAGATTTCAGAACCTAACTAATTGGAGAAGCTTGCCATCCTTGGCGGTACAGCTCCAGGCAATCTGCCTTACTCTGTTTATGGGTATGCCGTTCTCAACGAGGGGGAAAGTCCGGCGAAGTAAGTAAGGCAGATTGAACTCGTTTATATCCTTTT
>JARDZR010000135.1 GCA_029240715.1 Gammaproteobacteria bacterium | reverse complement strand
AAAGTGACCGCTAACACCCGAAATGGCGATACCCCTTCATGCTCAAATAGCCAGGCCAAGCGATGCACTAAAACTCGGGTTTTGCCGCTGCCGGCACCCGCTAACACTAGCATATGTTGAGCTGGGGCGGTTACGGCTTCGATTTGTTTGTCGTTAAGAGAAGATAAAATAGCGTTCACTGGAGTATCGGTTTCCGAAACCGGTGGTCGTGAGTTCGAATCTCGCCGGGCGCGCCATTTTGAAATAAACTGTCCTATTCAGGACCAAGCCATAATAATACAAGCCAACGAGATGAGAACGCACGCCGAAGGCGCATAGTTCGACAAAATTGCAGGAGCATATTTTGGGCGAACTTTAGTTCGCTCCGAAGGACTGAGGACAGGAAGTCCGAAGCGCTCTCGCCGGGCGCGCCATTTTGAAATAAACTGTCCTATTCAAGACTAAGCCATAATAATACAAGCCAATGAGATGAGAACTCACGCCGAAGGCGCATAGTTCGATAAATGCGTCTGGAACTGCTTTTATAGCAAAACCTCGCTTACAAAAATAAGCTTAATAAAAAGTCTTAAAAAGATCAGGATTATCCCAGTTAAACTCTGAAACAAGACCACGGCATATTTTTGCAGTGTTATGCTTGATTTTTTCCCAATGTTTTTCTTTAATGCGTCCGATGAATTAATAAAAAGAGATTGATATGCATATACGGATTATTTTGCCGATTCATAACCCGGCATTTTTTAAGGACGCAGAATTGTCCTTGCCAGCTAATTTAGCGAGGGAAGGGGTTAAAATTGATGTGGTGCAATTAGACAGTGGCCCCGAATTTATTATGAGTCGCTATGAAGAAGCAATTTCGGTTCCAGGGATTTTGCAAAGAATTATCGAAGCTGAAAAAGAAGGGGCCGATGCGGTTATAGTGAATTGCATGGGGGACCCTGGAGTGGCTGCTGCGCGTGAACTGGTTCGCATACCTGTAATAGGCCCTGCGCAAACTGCTATGCATGTGGCTAGCACCCTAGGATTTAAGTTTGCAATATTGTCGGTCGATAAGGCTCTGGGTTCACTGTTTGAGGAGTTGGCTAAAGTATACAGCCTTGAGCATAGGCTTAAATCCATTGTATCGGTTGAGCTGCCTGTAGGGGAGCTGGTTTGTAATTTGGATATGGCGGCTGATGAAATTTATGAGCATGCATTACAAATCGTGCAAAACCATCAAGTGGATACCATTATTATGGGCTGTACCGGTATGTTTGGTTGCCGGGAGAAGGTTAGACAGAAATTACTGAAGGCAGGCTATGATGTACAGGTCATTGATCCTTTACCCTTGGCGGTTGATTATGCCTGTATGCTGTTAAAAGCCGATTTGACTCATAGCAGTTTGGCTTATCACCTATATAAAATTAAATAAAGCCTTGTCTTTGCCTTGCTATTGAGCTAACTGCCGTTTACAATTCAAGCAGACGGCAACCTATTGGTTTAATTAATATGAAGAAATCCCTAGCAGCGATAACACTTCTGATCCTCACTTTGATGTTGGCATCTTGTGCCAGAATTAAAACCAATGTGACGGTTTATAACCCAAGCAATGTCAATTTGCGTGGGGCTACCTATGCTTATATGATGTTGGATAATCAAGCTGAAGACCCTAATTATCAGTATTTAAGCCAATTGGTAGACCGCCAACTGCAGGCTAATGGCATGATAAAAAGCAGTGTAAATCCCCAATTTAATGTCGTCATTATTTATCAGCTCGCTTCAAAGTCTCCATCCCACGTTAACTCATTGGAAGTGGCTGTTTTTACGGCCAGAACCATGTACGACTTGCACAGCAAGCCTTCTTATTTGGTCAATGTGATGAGCGATGGGCAACCTAAAGATCAAAACCAAAATGATATATTGCAGCACTTGGTAAGCGATGCTTTCCAGAATTTCCCTGCAGTGGATGGAAAAACTTTTTCTTATCCAGAAAATTATTAATTAGGCTTCTTTTTTAAGAGAACAAGCATATCAGTAAGCTGACAGCTTAGCTTCATGTCTTGCTTCATCAGTTCAATCATATAGTCATGCAATGGCTCGCTATAACCAAAACATTGACGATTTTCAATTTCATTGATTTTAGCTCGTAGAGATTTCTGCTGTTCTTCCAGCTCTAAAATTTCCTTAGGCAAACCAGCTAATGGATTAGGTTTGCGGACCGGGCTTTGGCGCTGGGCATTATTGGGGATATAAACTTTTTTATTGGGTGAGTGCATGTAAATTTCCTCTAGTTGCCTAATTTTAACATGAGATGCCGCAGTTTGTCATGGTTATCGTCTAAAGCCACAGGAGAGGCATCTGCATGAAGGGCAATTTCATGTTGTTCATTAAGCCATGCAATGGCGTTGCCGCCTGGCATTTGCACGGTGATTTTTTGCATGACTGGGATGCTTTTCATTTCAAATAAAGCAGCTGCTATAGCCATTGCACCAGAACCGCAGGCTTTAGTCAGGCCTACTCCGCGTTCATGCACTAGCATATGGTAGTGAAAGGC
>JARDZR010000052.1 GCA_029240715.1 Gammaproteobacteria bacterium | reverse complement strand
AAAACTTCGCCATGCTGAAAAGGACTCATGGTGCCTGGATCAATATTGATATAAGGATCAAGCTTGAGCATAGTGACTTTAAGGCCACGGGCCTCTAATAAAGCAGCCAGTGAAGCGCCGGTAATGCCTTTGCCTAACGAGGAAACGACCCCGCCGGTAATAAAAATAAATCGAGTTTGCATCTTTGATTTCCATTGTGAAGCACAATGTTGTGTGATGATAGCAGAACTTAATGCAAACTCCAAAGCTTAATCGCTTCTTGTTGACTTCAAATCACATAATAAAGCATCGTGAAGCTGGGCGGGCTTTATCATCGGCCCCTGCCTCTTGTCGCCCAAAAGCCATAGCAGCACTTCTTCGATCTATCTCAGGAATAGGCTCTTCGCAAGCCTCTAAAAGCTTTGCAGCTTCATTTAATGCATATTCAAACCTTGATAAAGCTACATTACAGTTTGTCATTTCTTCTCGATAAAAATGATAAATGATAGAAACACAGCCCGTCTCTTTAATGGCCTCTGCAGTCCTTTCATTTGTTAGCTTTTCCTCTCCAGCCTCTGAGGCAGCATATTCCAACATACTAGATAAAGCGCGCACCACTATTCTTCTAGAAGATTGGCCACCGCCTTCAAGATAATAAGCTAGCAAGGGAACAGCTTCTACATGCAATAACGCATCCTGATTCGCTTTGTTAAGAAACGCCAGTTTGCCTAGCACTGAGATAAAAACAGCTTGACGATCTAGATCATGAGTTGCCCTTAATAAATTAACTATTTCAGGAATATGCTCTCGCATGGCATTTTGATTGTCTCTTCTAAGCGCCAAACGCTTTGAATAATCCATAATCGTTTCATTTGATCCCTGCTTGATTAAATTCATAAATTCATTGGGATTAAAATGTGGGTTAGCGTTCATCTTAGCCCCCTGTGCTTTAACATCAAGTTGGTTTGAGATCAAGTTCACTGCTATTGTTTAAAGCCTATTTCCTGGCTCATCATAAGCTGCTTTTGACTCCTGTCCAAAAGCAATTGCATTTTGATTTCCATGCGCTATTTCAGGTATTGGCTCGCCTAAAGCTTCAAGAAGTTTCACGGCAAGATCTGTAACTGTATCTGACGAGCTCGTCCTGACAGATTCATCAGAATCTGCACGCTCTCTAGAATATCTTTCAACATCTTCAATATAAAATGCTCTAATCAAAGGGATAAGACCTGAGTCTCTAATCGCATTAAGCACTCTTTGATTTTTTATTGGCGTCGCATACTCTTGTTGATTCCCTAAGAGTACATCAGGCTTCAGGCGTGGGTCCGAATATTCTATCATTTCAGACAAAGCCCAAATCGCTTCTTTTTTTAATCCGCGAGCATCTCCTTGAAGCCAAGAAGCCACAATAGGAATAATCCCTCCATCCAGCAAGGTATTTTGGCTGGCTTCGGTTCTGCCTAGTTTTATCAGTGCTTCTATAAGCACACCTTGGCGTTGAGGCTCAGCCTCTCTTAATAAACTAACAATTTCAGGGATGTAAACGCGCATGTTATCTTTGAATTTCCGCCAACTGCCTTGTTGACCTATAACCATATCCATTAAATAACTATGAATCTCATCATTAGTTCCCGTTTTTATTATATTCATAAATTGTTCATGTCTTGTATCTTGAAAAGCTCTAAACATAACGCCTCCATTAATGGTTTGGTTGGTTTGAACTTGAGCTCACATTAGGGGATTGAGAAACAGCAAAAGCTTGAGCAGTTTGCAACTCATGCAATAGGATGTTTATGGAACTTGAGACGATGGGATCAGCCTCCCGCAACAAAGGTTCTAAACGCGGAATCGCATTTAAGTTTCTTAAGGTTTCTTTATTGAGAGGGTTATTTTGAGTTAAGGCAAACAAGGCCCATAATGCTTCATTTCGAATAAGATTATTAGGGTGAGCGGTTAAATCCATAATGGCAGGAAGACCATGAGCCCTTCTTATGGCATTTTGGATTTCAGCATCACCCACAGCTGCATGGCTTAATAATCTCACCGCTTCCAGCTGCTCTTCGCTCTCATTGCTACTCAGCATGCCAATCAAGCTATTAAGTGCCTCATTTCGTTGCTGAATATTGCTGCTGAATAAAAACTCTCTTAATTGGCTGGAGTCTTGCATGATAGTCTCCTGTTTAAAACTTAATGGTATCTATTAGCAAAAATTCCAACAAGCCTGTTACAGAACACTTAATAGACGGCATCTTGAAATTTGATATACTGATCAACTTTTATGGAACAGGTATTTTTATGAAGCAAAATCGCAGAATTATCGCCACAGCCGCCCTCTTGTATGCCAATGGCCCATTACATTTAGGCCATTTAGTTGAAACCATTCAAACCGATATTTGGGTCCGTTTTCAGAAAATGCGTGGAAATGAATGTCATTTTGTCTGCGGCTCAGATGCGCATGGCACTCCTATTATGATTAAAGCCGAACAGCTAGGCATCAGCCCTGAAGCCATGGTTAAAGAAATCAGCGCCCAGCAATTAGAAAATTTTAAAAGTTTCTATGTCAATTTTGACAGCCATTTCACCTCAACCCATGACCCCATTAACCAAGAATGTGTAAACAGCATTTACCAAGAACTTGTTGCCAATGAAGATATTGAGTCCCGTGAAATAGAGCAGGCTTATGATTCAGTTAAAAACATGTTTTTGCCCGATCGATTCGTTAAAGGCACTTGTCCGCGCTGTGACAGCCCCGATCAATATGGGGATTCTTGTGAACACTGCGGTGCAACCTATAGTCCGACTGAGCTAAAAAACCCTATTTCGGTGCTATCCGGTACCCCGCCCATTCGCAAAAAAAGCGTACACTTTTTCTTTCGATTAAGTAAATACGAAGCCTTTTTAAGAGAATGGATAGCGCAAGGTCATTTACAAGCTGAAGTTGCCAACAAGCTGGCAGAGTGGTTTAAAGAAGGCTTGCAGGATTGGGACATTTCAAGAGATTCACCTTATTTTGGCTTTGAAATCCCAAATCAGCCCGGCAAATACTTTTATGTCTGGCTGGACGCCCCCATTGGCTATATCTCAAGCTTTAAAAGCTTAAACTTAAATTTTGATGAATTTTGGGCTGAAACAAGTCAAACAGAACTGCATCATTTTATCGGTAAAGACATCGTGTATTTCCATTCCATGTTCTGGCCTGCTATTTTGCATGCCGCTAAACTTCGCACCCCAAGTTTTGTGCATGCCCATGGCTATTTGACTGTTAACGGCCAGAAAATGTCTAAAAGCCGGGGTACTTTCATCAAAGCAGAAGATTACTTAAAGTTCTTAAATCCAGAATATCTGCGCTATTACTACGCCGCCAAACTAAACCATACTGTTGAGGACATCGACTTAAACTTTGATGATTTCACACTAAGGGTCAACTCGGATTTAGTTGGAAAGGTCATCAATATCGCCAGCCGTTGCGCAGGCTTTATCAGCAAAAAATTTAATGGCCAACTGAGTTCAGAATTGATGGACCCTGCTTTTTTCAATGAGTTTTCCGAAAAAGCCGATCTGATTGCGAGCCTATTTGAGCAATGTGAATATGCTAAAGCTACCAGAGAAATTATGGCTTTAGCTGACAAGGCCAACCAATTTATTGACCATCATAAACCTTGGAGCTTGGCTAAAGAAGCCGGACGAGAGAATGAAGTCCAAGCAATTTGCTCAATGGGATTAAATTTATTCAAGCTATTGATAGTCTATTTAAAACCAATTCTGCCTTATATCGCCGAACAGTCTGAAAGCTTTTTAGCGATTCCAGCATTAAGCTGGCAAGATAGCCAACGCCCGCTTGTGTCCCATCAAATTAATGAGTTTAAGCCATTGATGACGCGAGTTGATCCTGAAAAGGTACAAGGCTTATTGCAATCCCAGGCCTAAGTCCGTGCAAACAGCCTGCTGACCAAGATTAAGCTTGCGGGTCTTGATTTGTTCTAAGGGGCCAAGTCTCTACCGTTTGCCGCCCCAGCAGAAGATTGATCACTTGAAGCTGAAGCAGCGCCACCTATTTCTTGGTCTTCCTCAAACCAGCCTGCTGCTTCTTTAAGCCTATGCCTGAACATGACCATCGCCGCTCTTTTATCCCAGGCATTTTCACTTAAAATACCATACAACTGCATGAGCACAGTTTGCTTAGCCTCCTGAAGATCTTCAGACCAGCTATTTGCGAGAAGCTTTATGGAGTGCAAACGCTTTATGCTAGCTTGATCTAAAACTGCACCTGCAATGTAATATCAAGCATTTTAGACATAAAGCCTGGCTCAGCTTTCACTTTAGCCTCTAACAGACCCAGTAAAATGTTAATTGCCTGATAATATGAGTTTTCTTTTGGATGTAACTGATTAAGATCAGGAACCATAAGCTTAAGTAAATATTCTAGAGAAAAGCCCATATCAGCCAATTTCATTATATTTTCATATTCGCATTGCGGCCATTTTTCTTCTGATTGATCGGCACAGATTAAAAGGCTTACAGCAAGGGCATAGCCAGATTCCATAGCCATTTCTTGATAATATTTTCTTTGCGCTGATCTATGCTGGCTTATCTTTATTAGTAAGCGGCCAGCAGGAGTCGCTTTTTCTATATCCAGATAGGCTTGGACCCATTGCTCTGCATGAAGTTTGGAAACCGTTTGATATTTAACTGCCGATTTTAATAAACAGAGGATTGCCCAACAAATAAAGTGATTAGCCGGGTAATAAAATTGCTTGTATCTCAAAGGGCTTGCAGCCCAAAAGCTTAGAGCCTACACGCGCTTTCCAAGGTAAATCTTCTAAAATACGTTTTAAATCCAGCAGAAAAAGCTTTCTATCTTGCTCCAGCATGAAATAATACATCTCTCTTCCTTGATCAAAGCTGCTAACTTTAGTGCTTAGTTTATCGCTTTATGAAGAAAAAAGCAGCAGCCTTGCAATATTGCCAAAAGCCACAGCCATTTTCAGTGAAAAAATTTTGCTCTTATTAAATCAGCATAGGCTCATCATAGGATACGATCAGCAATATATCGTCTTGTTCCAGTACCGTGCTGGAATCCGGATTGAGCATTCTTTTGCCCTGGCGCTCAAGCCCTACCACAAGGCCACCAAGCTGACCGCGGACATTAGAATCACGAATAGACAATCCAATAAGAGGATGTTCGTTATTTAAGGAAATCGCTTTTAACTTTAACGAGCCTAAATCCACTCCGGATATATTGGAACTGGTTTGTTCAGCTATTTCTTTGAATTGATCAATACCCTCATCGCTGCCGATAATAGCCAGCTTATCATGTGGATAAAGCACTTCTTTTGCTACCGGAACTAAGACGGTGCTATTGCCTCTTTGAATGGCTACCACATTGATATTATAGCGTTGGCGTAATTGCAGTTCTCGTAAGCTTTTTCCTGCCATAACTGAGTCAGGGCTAATGTTGACTTCAACCAAATGGGTCTGCCATGGGGCAAGCTGTTTTAATTGATAACCTAAAGATTCGCTTTCAGCTTGGCCTAAATTTTTAACCAACCTGTTTTCAAACCAGTGGTATGAACGCTCTAAATAACGATAAAGCACAATAAAACCGACTATAGCGATAATTAATAAAGCTAAAGTGGTCGGCCAGCTATCAAAATAAGCAAGGCTTAAAAAGCTAATTTCATAAAAAGTTAAAACCCAGGCAAGCAGCATGGGGGGATTAAAAATACTGCGCTTACTTGAAATAAATCTAAATACAAAAAGCATGGCCCAGATAGAAGGCGAGGCGCATAATAATACAATCAACCAGCCTAAGCCTTTGGCCATCCATTTTTGCGAAAAATAGCTTTCTAAAATAGGTAGTCCTAACTGCTCAAATATGGTAAATAAAATAGCGATAATAAGGGCATTAATCAAAAAGCGAGAAACTGCTTTTCGGTAAATAACCCGTGATTCTGCGCCGGCAAGGGTCCGATAAACCCAGCTTGAATAGCTTTCAAAAAAATATTTCACGCTTTCTGGTAAACGCTTTTCAAGCAAAGCTGAAGCTCTTCCAGAAACCTGAATAAGATAAGGAGTACTAAAGGTGGTAATAGCTGAAACCGCAACAATAAGCGGATAAATCTCGGCGTTAATGGCATGCATGGTGACACCCAAGCCAATAATAATAAATGAAAACTCACCTACCTGGGCCATGCCAAAGCCGATTCGAAGCGAAGTATTAATGCCTTGACCGGTAAATAGCGCCCCCACGCTTGAGGTAATAATTTTCCCCAGGATGGTAACAGCCGTAAGAAGCAGAACCAAAGGCCAATGTTCAATAATCACCATGGGGTCCATTAACATGCCCACTGAAACAAAAAATACTGCGGCAAAAACATCACGAATAGGCCTGACCAAAGTTTCAATTCGATGGGCCTGTGGCGTCTCAGCTAAAATAGAGCCCATAATAAAAGCACCTAATGCCAAAGAATAATGAAACACCGAGGCAATCATGACCAAAACCAAACACAGTCCAACCGAAACAATCACCAAAGTTTCATCGCTGATATAACGGCTCATGCGTTTCATCAAAAATGGAATGCAGAAATAGCCTATTAAGAACCAGCTTCCCACCACAATTAAAAGCTTGGCTCCGGCCCAAAGAATTTCATAAGAAAACAATTGCTTGGTAGTCACCGCTAGCGATAGGGCAACCAACAGCAAAATGGCCAGCAAATCTTCAACGATCAGCACTCCAAAAATTAAGTCGGCAAATCGTCTTGTTCTTAATTTAAGCTCATCCAAAGCTTTGATAATAATGGTGGTGGAGGAAATAGAAAGTGCTGCGCCTAAAAACAGGCTGTCATAAAAGCTCCAGCCCAAGGCTTGCCCTGTAATAAAGCCTATTAACAGCATTAAAATAACTTCAATGCTGCCGATCATTCCCACCGAAAACCCAACCTTAGTCAGCTTATGGAAGCTAAAGTCCAAGCCTAAAGAAAACATCAAAAATATCACACCCAAATCGGCTAAAACTTGGATATTAGGCACATCATAAACAAAAGCATGCGGTGGTGAGTGTGGCCCAATGATTAAACCGGCAACCAAGTAACCTAAAACCACTGGCTGCCGGATTCTTTGGAAAATTAAGGTGACCAGGCCCGCCACGATCAGAATAATCGCTAAATCTTTTATTAATGGGGCTAATTCATGCATTGAATTCTCTGGTCAAACCAAAATATTATTATGTTAGAATCTAGCTGATAAGCCAAGCCTTGTCTAGCTTAAAGCCCGTTATCAAGCAGGATAGGATTGAAAGATCGATTTTATCGTGAAAATCCATTACAATTTGCTCAATTTTATTATTGTTAATGAATTATGAATCCAACAGCAATCGATAGTTTACTTCCACAAACTCAATGCACCCGCTGCGGTTATCCTGACTGCTTGGCTTATGCTAAAGCCATTGCAGAAGGCAGCCCGCATAATCAATGCCCCCCGGGTGGTAAAAGAGTCACTGCTGAACTCTCAGACTTGCTTAAACGCCCTCCTTTAGCTCTTAACCCAAATAACGGCAAAGAACAGCCTAAAGTATTGGCATTTATCCGAGAACAGGAATGCATAGGATGCACCAAATGCATTCAAGCCTGCCCGGTAGATGCCATTATTGGCTCAGCCAAACAAATGCATACGGTTATAACAGATCAATGCACAGGCTGCATGCTATGTGTCGAGCCCTGCCCAGTTGACTGCATTAGCTTAATAGAGGCCGCTTCTGATCAACAGCCTGAATTAATGGATACAAGCAAGCGCATTGCACAAAGTAATTTCTATCGAGAGAAACACGCTAACAGAAACAGCCGATTAGAAAAGCTAGCCCAAGAAAAACAAGCTAAACACCAAGCCTTAAAACAAGCCCCTCTCCCTCATGTCAGTAACTCGACTGAAGCTAAAAAAGCCTATATAGCGCAAGCCTTGTTACGGGCTAAAGCCAAGCGAAAAAAATATGAATAAAGCCAAAATCAATGAAATTTTTAAACGCTTTCAAGCAGCTAACCCTAAGCCTACCACCGAGCTTGAATATTCATCGGTGTTTGAACTGTTAATCTCGGTAATCTTATCAGCCCACACCACTGACAAAAGTGTCAATAAGGCGACCAGAGAACTTTATCAATACGCCAACACCCCTGAGACAATTTATGCTTTAGGCGAAGATAAATTAAGGGAAGCCATTAGAAATGTCGGCCTATCCAATTCCAAAGCCAAACATATTATCCAAACCTGCAAAATCCTCATGCAGCAATACGACTCAAAAGTGCCTGCGACCAGAGAAGCCTTAGAGTCCTTGCCAGGGGTGGGCAGAAAAACCGCCAATGTAATTTTAAACACCGCCTTTGGTCAAGAAGCTGTTGCGGTTGACACCCATATATTTAGAGTAGCCAACAGGACCAATATCGCTCCGGGTAAAAATGTTAGGCAGGTGGAAGAAAAGCTTTTAAAAGTCATAGCAAAACCTCATATTTTAGATGCCCACCACTGGCTGGTTTTGCACGGCAGATATATCTGCATAGCCCGAAAACCCAAGTGTCCGGAATGCATTATTAAGGATTTATGCGAATATCCCAATAAAACCCCATAAAGCTTAATTTTTCCTTAAGCTTTATCTCATATAATTAATTCAATTTGCCACGGAAGGTAAAATTATGAATGGAATTTCAGATGACAGCAAAGCTGTAACAAGCCTTAGCCCCGCTGCAACAAACCTTATGATCAAAACTGACAAACAACCTAGCGTGCAGGAGGTTTTGGCTAGCAAGCCTTTAAAATGGCTTTCTCCTTTAGCAGAAATCGACAAAGTGAATCAAAATGTGTTTATCAGCAAATGCGCCCCGCTTTTAAGCGACCTGCATGACTTCAAAAAAGGCATTTGCAATGGCTTAACTTTGCTTTGGGCCTATAACAAACTTCAAGGCCGTGAATCTTTATTTTTTGACCAGTACAAAGCCTTTTTGTCATGGGATGGCAAGTCTGCAATCAACTATGAGATGAAGGATTTTGTACAACGGGTTAAGTTTTTACAAGATCCATCGAGCCATCTGCTTACTCAGGCTAACTTTAATGAAGCGGTCCGATGCTTTAAAAGACCTGATGAATGTTTTATAAGGTCTGATTACCAATTGAGCTTTAACTATTCCAGAGAAGACCTCAGCTCTCTCTTGGCTCGCTTAGAACTAGAAAATAAAGTTATATTAATTCGATCGCCCTACCATACGGTTGCAGCTGTAAAAAGAAAGGGTAGATATCATTTTTATGACCCCAATATAGGCGATGAGCTTTATCGATTGAGTGAACAGAATTTTGTAGACTGTTTATTTGAGCATTTAGCTAGGCTATTAAGCAATCCCTCAGCGGAATACCTGCCCATCAACATTGAAATATTCAGCGATGCAGCCAAAAGCCCAGATCCATACCCATGCAAAGAAGAGTGTATCAGCCGATTTCTTCAAAAAGACCCCAACTTCACACGGGATAGTATGGAACCAGGCTATACAGCCATTATATGCGCCGCAAGAAATGGAGACAGTCAAACTGCCAAACTCCTGTTAAGTTATGGCGCCAGCCCTCAAAATAGCTATAAGGGTTACAACTGCATTGAATTTGCGGCCGCCTACAACCAGATTGAAACCGTTAAACTGTTTCATCAAGCAGGCGAGAGCATTGATAAAGCGCTGATCCAAGTAGCAAAATTTGAATGGCTAGATAGCCTGAGAACCTTATTAAGCATGGGCGCCAATGTTCACTGCCGAGATGTCAACGGCCATAGCGCTCTTGATATGGCAAGTGCGTTTGGGAACTTAGAGTCGATGGTAATCTTGCTGAAGGCAGGAGCCTGGTCTGAACAGGCCTTCCAGCTTGCTCCTGCGCATGATCAAACTGCAAAAGCTAACGTGCTTCGTATACTCCATCAATATGCTCAATACAGGACTGCTGCAACTTTAAGCGTTGCGCAACAAGCGCCGGTTTCTGCAAGCCCCGGCTTAGCCCCGAAGCCATAATATTTAGATAAGCGGCCAGGCCAATTTTAATGCAGGCCAAACAAAGCCTTGGCCCTAGCATCGCCCCCTAAATTATGCGATAGTAAGACAAATTTTATAGAGCAAAAGTCATGCTATTTTCAGATAAGCGCGAGCAACTTCGAAACTTTTATAAACAGACCTGGCAAAAAGCCCAACAGGGCCTGCCTTTAGATGCATTGGAACAGCAAATTGCCAAAGTGATTAGCGAGCACCCGGAGTATCATGCTTACTTGCAACATGAAGAATCCTTAGCAGCAGATTTTTTGCCAGAGCTTGGTGAGAGCAATCCCTTTTTGCATATGGGCCTACATTTAGCCATCCGTGAACAAGTGGCAACAGATAGGCCGGCAGGGATTCAAGCCATTTATCAAAAGCTCTTGCTGACTAAACATGATCCGCTCGAGGTGGAACATTTAATGATGGAGCATTTGGTAGAGGTCATCTGGCAAGCCCAACGTTCTCATGCAATGCCTGATGAACAGGCTTATCTTGACCATTTGAAAAACTTGAATAAAGCGTAATTTATCCCCATATTAAAAATACCAAAACTAGCTCAAACAATGAAATTGGGATATAATTGCTCTAGAAATAATCATTCTGACAGGAATAGGAGTTTATATGGATAATCAATTTAGCAGCATTGAACGTAGCGGTCAGTCAGTTTTAGCAACCAACTCCGTTCTTCGCAATACTTACTTACTTTTATCGCTTACTTTATTGTTCAGTGCGGCGACTGCCGGTTTGTCTATTTTTTACAATGCAGGCTTTGTAAATATCTGGTTGGCCTTAGCGGTATTTATTGGCTTCCCCTTTGTTCTTAACATGACCAAAGACAGCCCGCTGGCTATTTTGCTGACTTTTGCTTACACCGGATTCGTAGGCTGGTATATCGGCCCCTTGTTAAATCTGTATATCAATGAATTTAGCAACGGCAGTGAGTTGATTATGACCGCACTAGGTTCAACCGGCTTAATCTTTTTAGTCTTGTCTGCCATTGGCATGAGCACTAAGCGTGACTTTTCAAGCTGGGGTAAATTTCTATTTGTCGGCGTGATTGTGGCAATTGTTGCTGCCATTGCTAATATCTTTTTGAAAATGCCGGCCTTGTATTTGGCTGTCTCAGTGATATTCGCTTTGATTTCCGGCGCCTATATTATGTATCAAACCAATATGATCGTGCGCGGCGGCGAAAGAAACTACGTTACTGCAACCGTGGTACTGTATGTTTCTTTGGTTAATATATTCTTAACTTTATTGCAAATCTTGGGAATGTTTGGCGGCGATCGTCGTTAAAGTTTTCTAAACTTTTCAGGCCCGCCTAGTGCGGGCTTTTTTATGCCTGAAGCTTTATTGCTTATATAAAACCTATAAAAACTCTCAGTCATATTTTAAAGAATTCGACTCTAAATTAAAGCGAAAACACCAATTGAATCAAGGCTTATAGCAAAACGATTAATAAAATTTAATTCTTAAATTTATAAATAGATATCAAATTAAAGGCTTCTTGTTATAATTTTGCCAACGCTTAGGACAAGCGAATGCAATATATCAAGGAGGATTCAATGTATACCGTTTACAGTCATCATAATAAAATAACTGACACCCTAAATGCCTGGGCAATCCACATAACAAATGTAAGCGCCAACGAAGTCAGGTTCAAGGGCTTAAAATCCATAATAGGACTGGACGATTTGATGCATACTTTTGCGCAAGACGGATATTCGCTGAACTATGACAAAAAGTCAGGGGAATATTGTGCAAGCAATAAAACTGCTTGCCAATATCCCAAAAGCACAAGCTTTGCAAGCTTAATGCTGTCCTCTATAAGCGATGAGCTATCCATTGCAAGCAATGGAATTTAATTAACCTTCAAGTAACTGCTGCTCGGGCGGTGAAAAATGTTTACCCAATGCATCCGCTACTGCCCGACAAGTTACTTTACCGCGATAAATATTCAGGCCATTCAATAAATGATGGTCATTTAACAAGGCAACTTTATAACCCTGGTCTGCCAATTTTAGAACAAAAGGCAAAGTGGCATTATTCAATGCCAAAGATGAAGTTCTTGCTACACCGCCTGGCATATTGGCTACACAATAATGCACTACCCCGTCCACCATATAAGTTGGCTCAGCATGAGTAGTGGGACGACTGGTTTCGCAGCATCCGCCTTGGTCAATAGCGACGTCCACAATAACCGAACCTATCCTCATTGCTTTCAACATGCTTTTCTTAATCAATTTAGGAGCAGCCGCACCCGGTACTAAAACCGCACCCACCACTAAATCCGCCCGGCTTACATAATGCTCTAAAGCATCTTGGGTAGAATAAACAGTGGTTAAAGCCGAGCCAAATAAATCATCCAATTCCTTTAAGCGAGTAATGGACTGATCAAGCACGGTAACCCTTGCCCCCAT
>JARDZR010000051.1 GCA_029240715.1 Gammaproteobacteria bacterium | reverse complement strand
AGGGTCTTGCATAACTTTGCCCATAATTGCTTTTGAAACTAAAGAAGGGATCGCAAGCGCTGTCGCTTTTGCCACCACTGTGGCGGTTTCTTGTTTGGCAGTAGCTTTCGCTGATAATTTCGCTGTTTGTGGCATGTTGTGCTCTCAAGTTTAATCAATTAGCGAAATCATAACAAAGATTTCTGGTAAAAGATAAACTCCTTGAGTGGTGTTTGTATTGTGAGCGTTTGTGTTCTCAATTTATCGGGGTTAGTATTGTAAATGCAAAGCGCAGTCGGTAAGGGGGTAAATATGTTTGCTAATAAATTAGCGCATGTTTTTCACACTATTCCAACAAAAACCTTGGTTTCTGGTGCAAAGGGTATTCACTATTCAATGCCCATTATGGAGACAACTCTTAATAAAAGCCGTGAAATACTTTATAAGAAGTTCGAGGAAAAGAAAATCTCAGCGAGCCCTAAGTTAAAGGCCTTCTTGGATAATCCTCGTTACAATATAACTGATGAAGAAATTGCACAAATGCAAAAAGAGGGTTTGACCCAAGATCAAATTAAGCGTGTAGTTATTCAGTTTTATAATCATAATGTAATGAATTTGGAAGATGACGGTTCTGGTATGCCGCCTATGCCTAGGCAAATGATGTTCGAAATGGTAAGAGATCGAGTTAAAAGGGATATGGAAATGAAATTTTATGAGCTTTCCAGTCCGGCTCCTTAATATTTGATGGCAAGCATAGCGAATAAAAGTGCTATATGAAGCTGAAAGGAGGGCTTGTGCGATTTCTTAATCCAGTCACTAACTTTTTTAAAGCACAGGTGCGAATGAAAGCCAGTGCTGAGATTTGCAATAAGGCTTATATGCTTGAGCAGCAGGGAAAAATTCCTATTGCTCATGAGCTTATATAAAGTTGCTAAAGAAATTGACCCTAACTCTAAAGAAGCTCGCTCCGGAGTTGTAGTTACAAGGCGCGATTTATCGCCAAAAACCAATTCAGATTATAATCAGCAGCATTCCCCATAGCTCAAGTTATGATTCTGGCTAAGGGCTTAAGTAAAAAATAGTAAACGAGTGCTTGGTTAACCTAAAGCAGAACTACCAAAACTAAAATAACGGAAACTAAATGAACAATATTACTCCATTTCTTCCAGGGATTTTACGCTGAGGCCGAAATTCATCATATCAAGATAAAAGCAGAATAAATTTGCAGGCTGAATTAAGCATTATAGAAAGTCAGCTCAATGACTGGGGGAGGATTCCAATCTGCAAAGCTCATAATTATCCTTTGCCTGAAGTAGCCAAAAGGAAGCCTGAAGAAATTGAGCAAATGAAAATCAGGCGAGAAGAAATAAAAAATGAGCTTGGAATTCAAGATGCTGGGGTGGCTCCAAGTAGCTGATCGATTGCTTGAGTTTGAATTGATCACAGTCTTACCATCCTGATGCCACTGCTTAAATGAATTGTCGCCCATGGTACAAATCTTTGCTACCAATGATTGCGCCGCGCTCTTAAATAAGTAAATGTAGAGATTTCATTTGCTATTGGCAGGAGAGATTTATGAGAGCAACAAGGGTTGCGCATATTTTTTTTCAGCCTGAAATTTTCAATACAAAAATGTGAAGGTATCTGATGATGCCCAGCTTGTTTTAAGTGAAATTGACTGCTTAGTAAGACAGAAAAAATACCATGAAGCATTAGTAAAGCTGAACGAAGCTCAGATGAAGCATGCTGAGCTTGCCAAAATGATACCCTCACGCCGTGGTGACATCATAATGGCTATGAGAGAATGCAATGCTAAATGTGTTGAATCTGACCCTGCAATTCAAGCTCTACATGAGCTTGATAGATTGATGGCAGAGGGTAGATACGAAGAGGCTAAAATTAAGCTCAAGCAAGCAAATAAGGAATTCCCACAGCTAACAAAAGCAACAATACCTTTTTATAATGGTAACATTGAAGAAGCTCTTTACTCTAAACGAAAAGCAGAGAGTCTTAACAAGTCGGAAGGCTCTAAAAATAATAAATGCAGTCCTGAATTAAAATAAACCAAGGCGTAAGCTGGTTTAAGTTAATTGCCTTTTATTTAAAGGCTGCTTAAAACTTTCATATATTTAATTATTTGTTCAAAAAAGGATAGGATAATGAAATTATCTGCCTCACGGTTCATATTTTACCGTTCTTTTATGACTAAAGCCCCAAACAAGGGACAAAGCTCAGCAATAAAGGCGTTAGATGAAATCAATCAGCTAATCGAGAAAAAACAATATCGTGAGGCGCTAGATAAGCTTGATGAGGGTGAATATAAATATATTGATTTTGTCAAAATGGCACCTTTTTGTCGGGGTAAAATTATAAAATTTATGAGAGAGGAGTCAACTGACAAAGAGAAGATTCATTTACCGAACGATAATAAATCAAGCCCAGCCATGAAAAGCCCTTGAAGAAATAAAAAGACTAATGGCAATAGGGCAATATCAAGAGGCTATTGTTAAGCTGGAACAGGCTGATAAAGATTTTCCTGGTTTGGCTATAGCCATACCTATTTATCGGGGCAAAATTTTAGCAAAACTTGACGAGCAATCAGAATTTAATCAGTTCACAAAAACTGAAAGGCCTAAAAATCATCATTGCAGCCCCGAATTGAAATAACTTGGTATAGACTAAATATCTAACCTTGAAGGAGAATGTAATGCAATTAACTGCTTCACGGAATATTCTTATTTTTGCTCGATCTTTTTCTAGCAAAGCCAAAAGACGGAGCCTACTCCAGGTACGAAAGCTTTGCATGAAATAGATGCTCTAATGGCAAAAGGTGATTACAAGGAAGCCTATAAAAAACTTGAAGAGGCAAATAAAAAATTCCCTGGCTTATATAAGGCTGTACCTTTTTCCAGGGGCGAAATTTTAGGCGCATTGGTTGACCATCAAAAAGTTGTTCCGCAAAATCTATTTCAGATTCATGCTCGCCGTAATAGTAATTTTCAAGTGCTTCAATACTGCCGTAATGACCATAAGCTGCTGTCCCTAACTCGCCATGCGCAGTTATAAAATCTGTTAATGCTTTAACTGTTTTTATAGATGTATATTCTTCAATTTTAATATCGCCAAAATCTTCATAATCATGTATAGCCCACTCCTCAGCATCTGGTGCTGGGCTGCTGGCAAGCATAGCTTTTAGCTCTGTATAAATGTTTTCTATGTCTTGGCTTGCATCAATCCATGCCCCGTGAAGATAACCATCATTATAGGCTGCTAAACATGCTACATAGATTTTAGGCTCTAAGTTGTTGTTACTCATGGCCTTTGCTCCTTAGTTAGTAATGTTTGGTTGCGCACATGCAACCGAAGCTAGGCAGGCGCCGATGAGCGTGGGGAAAATAGTCAAGGTCATTTAAAGCTGAGAGGAATCGCCCGGGCTGCACAAGCGAAGCGCGGAAGCTTGGGGAAACGGCTTTAAATGCCGAAGGTTTGGCCTTGGCTATGAGGGGAGTGCAACTCCATGTTCTAGAGTTTTTGCTATTAATTTTAAATATATAAATCTGTCATAATTTCTAATGTTATCAATATAGACAATATTATTTTTGTAGGAAAATCTGAGGATTTCTGCCAGTATATTGCTAGTGATTTTTATTGAGATTTATTAGTGAGGGGCATCAGGATGAAACAGCCTATTGATGAGAGATTGCAGCACTTATCCAAAGCTGAGCTAGAACGGCTTATTTATGATTACACAATCAGTAAAATGAAAGTTAAAAAAATATGTGAAAAGTATCGAATACAAAATGTCAGGCTTAGTCATTTCTTTTATATTCTTCCTCATAAGCTAGCTGATCACCCTTGCAGGCATTGTGGGTCTGAAATGTATACGACTTATGAATCAAGGTCTGGTAGCAGGGGTGGTAAGACATATTGCGGCAATTGCGAGCACATAGAGTCTGATTGTTCGTGTCGTTGTGAGCCATGTAAAGCAAACCGACAAGCTCGCCTTCAACTGCAATATGAGGAAATGAGAGCTAATAATTTAAAAGCTAGAGAATTCAGTAATGATAAGCGCGCTCTTATTAGAGAAATGTATGCAGTTAAAAGCATGGAGCCAGGATTGCCATATTATTTACTTTCTTTTGAGCAGGCATTGGCTTTGCTTTCTTTCTATTATTTATCCAATCAATTGGAGTATGAAAATTTGAATGTTTTTCCACCTTTAAATGAATGTTCAGAATTTATCAGGTTGGCACCTTCAGTTGGTTCGGTAGAAAGAATGATAGATATTCTAACTAGTGCGGGATTAATTGCTGTTAACCCTGAGTCGAATCTTGATGCTTTTGTAGTTGAGAACAATCAGCTAACTAGCAGTTATTATTTATATCGAGTTTCCTGGATACCTACACTTGGGAATGATGGTGACGAAGCTTCTGAATATATTGAGGACTTGCAAAATCTTGCTAGGAATCATCCGTGGCCTTTTCGTTGGTATGATGAAGCAGGAGAGATGTGGCAAGAATTGAGTTTGGGCGAGTGCTCGGAGATACTAGAGTATTATGCCAATAAATTTAATTTATCAGCTCCTCTTGGCGAAAAAACGCGCATGTTATTTAAAGAGCTATTGCATGATTTTTCTGTGGGCCAAGTTCAAGCCATTGTTTATAAAGCAGTGAGGGATGCGGCTGCTTATAAAACTCAAAAAAAATATTTGTCATCTGGCCATGCAGGAAATCTTATTGCCCTAATTTGTAGGCAGTACGTTCAAAAAATAAAAGCCAATGAATGGCCTGTAGAGACTTATAATAGAAGTAATGTCTGCCCTAGAACAGCTATGAGTCATGTCTTACACGATATATTTTTAGGGCATGGGGAAAAAGAGCATGGCATCATCTATCAGGCAATAACCCCCGCTTATTTTGGTGGTGGGCTTTCAGATGATGTGATAGACCTAGGTGTTGAGCCAGTAACAATTAAGGATGATTCATTAGAGAAAGAATCTGCTGTATCTAAGACCCTATCAATAAAAGAAGTTGCAGTAAGGCTAAATAAGCCACGTTCAACTATTGCAAGTTGGTGTAAGCGAGGCGTTTTTCCAAATGCTAAGCTAGTTAGTGGTGTGATGTGGCAAATTCCTGAGCCTGATCTACTAGATTATGAGGCTAGACTTAAGCCGCCTGGCCGGCCATCTAGGTCAAATGAAATTGCATAGCTATAGTTTTAATGCTGATAGCTAACTAAAACTTTATCGTTTTAGGGGGGCAAGGTAATCGACCCAGGCTTGCATCATTTGTGCAAATAAAAAATGACACTACTTATCATCAATGTATCAAATAAGAGATCAATATGCCAATAATTGAGCCGATGCTAAAATTTTCTGATTTGCCAAGCGATATTCAAAAGCTTTTTGATGAAGTGTCTGTCGCTTTTATGCAACAAGGATTAGCAGCAATATTTTGGCAGGATTTGAAAGGTTCTATTGATAAAATAGAGTTGATTCTCGAATTTATTGCAAGCCTTTCTGAGAAAGAGCTAGGTTATCATGGCGTTTATGATGGCTGGGAATATTTTCTTATTTTTTATCTTGAAAAAAGATGCTTTCATGCCTGCTATAAGGCGTTAAGCGATCAGCAACTTTATCTTAAACAATTTGATGGATTATATGGTGTAGAAAGTAAGGCGAAGCAATCTGAAGATAAGCTTATAAAGTTGGAAAAGTCATTTTTTTATGATAACTACACATGGCATTGTAATCGAACAATAGGCTCCATTTATATCCGGCTTTTTCCTTACTATCTTCTGAAAGATTCTAATAGAAGTCAACCATACAAATTACTTGATCTTTTAAACGAATTGAATAGGGCTGTAGAAAATGAAGTTTGGATAAATCCGAATCCATTTTTAACATGCAGGGCCACAGAGAAACTTTATGAACTTGAGAAGGCTTATGGTTTAAATTTGCCATCATTTGAGGAATTGCTAAATTTATCGAAAGATTCGTATGCGGAGCATTATTATCCAAATTTTGAAACAGGCAATATAGAATCAAGAGCTAAGTTTTACTGGCGCGCCTATGGGGATAGAGTCGAATTTATCAGTGAATTAGTTGAAGCTCAGAATGATAATTTGTGTAGCCTTTTTCTCCATGCAAAATTCAATAAATTCAAAAAGGCTTTTGATCACATAGACGGAGCCATTTATTCATACAATGAAGCTGATTACCATATAAGGTTTAATGAAAGCTTAGAGAATAGAATGACGCCCAGTTTTCGCAAAAAAATCTTTCGTATAGATGGCTGGTTTAGCTATGAGCAGGGCTTGATGATTATTGAAGGATTTTTTAATAGTAGTATTGTCAATGAGTACCTTGGAATATCGAGATCATTTAATTAGAAAGATTGGCCAAGCTTAAGAATATGTGTTGCTAGTATTATATAGCTTTTCTAAGTAATCTCCCCAGTGCTGCATCATTTTTCGGCGTTCTGGCAGGTACTCGGCAAAATTGTAAGTTGCTCTAACTTTATCTCTTTCGCCATGTGCAAGCTGGCGTTCAATGGCATCTCGGTTCCAGCCTTGCTCATTTAACAAAGTGGATGCCATCGAGCGAAAGCCGTGGCCTGTTATTTCATCATTGGTATAGCCTAAACGACGTAATGCACAATTGACCGTATTTTCAGACATGGGACGATTAGGGTAACGGATTCCTGGGAAAAGATACTTGCCATTGCCTGTAAGAGGTTTAAGCTCTTCCAAAATTGCAATAGCTTGTTTGGCTAAAGGCACAATATGCATTTCCCGCATTTTCATTTTTTCGGCAGGAATCCGCCATTCAGCAGTTTCAAAATTGAATTCAAGCCACTCGGCCTTTCTAAGTTCCCCTGGTCTAACAAAAAGAAGGGGGGCTAATTTTAAGGCGCATTTTGTTATAAAATAGCCTTGATAGTCATTGATAGCACGTAAAAGTTTGCCAATTTTTTTAGGATCAATAATGGTGGGAAGGTGGCGATTTTTGTAAGTCTTTAGAGCGCCTTTTAAATCAGCAGCAATATCTCGTTGTGCTCTGCCTGTGGCAATAGCATAGCGAAATATTTTGCTGCAGTTTTGAAGAATCCTGTGAGCAGGTTCAATTGCTCCTCTTTGTTCTATTCTGCGTAATACACTTAAAAGCTCAGGTGCTGTTATGTTTTCTATAGCTTGTTTACCTAACCAGGGGAAAACATCATGTTCCAAACGACTCATGACTTTTTTGGCGTGACTTGCTGTCCATGAAGGGAGGAGTGTTTGATACCATTCGCGGGCAATTGTCTCAAAAGCATTTTCAGATGCAATTATCGCTGCATGCTTTGAGGCACGCTTGGCAGCCACTGGATCAATATTTTCAGTAAGTAACTTACGAGCTTGATCACGCTTATCTCTTGCCTCAGCCAATTTTACTTCTGGATATACCCCTAAAGCTAAAAGTTTTTCTTTTCCGGCGAAGTAATATTTTAATCGCCAATACTTTGAGCCATTGGGGTTAATAAGCAGGAATAATCCATTTTGATCAGAAAGCTTATAAGCTTTCTCAAGGGGCTTTGCGGTACGAATAAGAAGGTCATTTAAAGGCATAGGGGTATCTCCTTTTGCTCTCTATTGCTTGTGCCCCTTATTATACCCCTAAATTGATTGGATTTTAATAAATGCCACAGGAAAGCTTTGAACTTGTCATTGCTCTGAAGACTTTATATATTGGCTCCCCGAACTGGACTCGAACCAGTGACCCAATGATTAACAGTCATTTGCTCTACCGACTGAGCTATCGGGGAATTGCCGTTGCTCATACATTGTTGCTAAAACAATCTGTAATATGAGCGCTACAGATCATTTGCTCTTCCGGCCTGCAGCACAGCTGTCGGGGGAATATTGCAGGGCGTCATCATAACTAAAAAAAACCTGTCCGTAAATAGGCAATTTAAAAATTTACGCCTCATGCCACAAGTTTATTTTAAGTTTTCTAGCAGCTGCCCATAAAGCCAGTAACAAAAACAGGCTAAACGATATCAATAATATCTGCATATAGGCTTGATGATAAGTCGCTGCTGTGGCTTGAGCTTGGGTCGGGTCGACCGTTAAATCGGCAACTTTGGCCGCTAGATAATTAGCGATAGCGCCAACAGCCAGATAATAAAGAGCGATCAAGCGGCTTTCAGAATGTTTGGGGGCCGCATCAGTAATGCTGGCAAGCAAGACAGGGTCCACAAAAATTTCAGCACAACCAATAAGTACCAGGCCTATAAATGGATAAAACATGGAGCTTAAATGATGAGGGCTTGCCAGGGCAGCGGCTTTGGCGATAAAGAAAAAGCCCAGGCTTAATAAAAGTAA